>JAZLIW010000208.1:0-3232 GCA_045617585.1 Eubacteriales bacterium | reverse complement strand
CAAAAAAGAGCCGCCGCGGAGGGGCGGCAGCTCTGAAAGGCAGTATGCGGCGGGGGATCGGGTCAATCGTCCTCATGTTCGAGGGCGTCCGGCTCTGAAAGGCAGTATGCGGCGGGGGATCGGGTCAATCGTCCTCATATTCGAGGGCGGCAGCTCTGAAAGGCAGTATGCGGCGGGGGATCGGGTCAATCGTCCTCATATTCGAGGTCGTTCAGCTCTGAAAGCCAGTATGCGGCGCGGTCGGTGTCGCCGAGGCGGGTCAGGACGTCGGTCAGGAGGCGCAGGACTGCCATCCTTCTCACGGCGGCTTTTTCGGGGGTGTGCCGGTACAGTTCTTCCAGCAGGTCGGCGGAGCGGCGGGGATCACCGAGGGAATCGTACAAGAAGGCGAGGCGTTCCAGAACGTTCAGCGCCGTCGGGGCGTCCCCGCCGACGGTTTCGAGGAGAAGCGGATAGCAGCGTTCGAGCAGGTCGGCGGCGCGGCGGTCGTCCCCGAGCTTTTCATACGCCGACGCGAGGTCGTCAAGGGCGTCCAGCGTATAGGGGTCGGTTTCGCCGAGGGACTGACAACGCAGGGCATAGAGCTCTTCCAGCAGTTCCGCGGCGCGCTGATGATCCCCGAGTTCCCGGCACGTGAACGCAAGATCCTCCATCGCCGTGACTGCGGCGGGATCGTTTTCGCCGAGGGTCCTGCGGCGGATCCCGTACACCCTTTCCAGCAGTTCCTTTTCCTTCCTGAGGTCGCCGAGAATGCCGTAGGAAGCGGCGACCTCACGGAGCGCCTCCGTCGTCTTCGGATCCTCCTCGCCGAGGGTCCTCACGCAGAAACCGTACAGCATCTCCCTCGCCTCCAGCGCCTTCCGGAACATGGCGGTCCCGTCATCGTCGGATTCGTCATCCGTACAGGGGGACCGGTCCGGACCGCCGTCATCGTCGGATTCGTCGAGGTACCTGCGGATGAACGCATCCAATTCCCGGCGGTTTTTTTCCGTCACAAGCAGGTCGCCGAGTTCGTCGTACGCGTGCGCCAGGAGGTACAGCTCCTTCATCGTCTCCGGGGCATCCTCGCCGGACGTCTCGCAGCGGAGCGCGTACAGCTTTTCGCGTGCCTTCACGGCCTTCCGGCGGTCGCCGAGACGGTCGTACAGGCTGACGAGGCGTGCCAGACAGTCGGACAGTACCGGCAGCGGCACGCACAGGATGCAGGAATAGAGTCCGTACGCTTCCTCGTAAAGCCTTACCGCCGTCTCCGGATCGTCCAGCCCGTCGTACGTGTCCGCCAGACGGGTCAGGCGCTGCAGCGTCTCCGGGTAATCCACGCCGTAAAGCTTTTTGCTGATCCCGTACGCTTTTTTCGCCTGTTTCTTTGCCGCCTCGTAATCGCCGCGGGCGCTGCTCACGCGGGAAAGCCCGTCCAGACAGAGCAGCGTTTGCGGGTGATATTTGCCGTATTTTTTCCGGCAGAGGTCGTACGCCTTCCCGTACTGCCTTTCGGCCTTGCGGAATTCGCCGAGCGCTTCGTTCGCGGCGGCGAGCCCGCGCAGGCAGCGCAGCGTTTCCGGATGGGACTTGCCGAGCTCCCTGCGGCTGCGGCGGTAATCCTGCTTGGCGAGATTTTTCGTCAGCTCGGGATCGTCGATGTCCTCCGGGTCTTCCGGGAAGGGCAGATCGGGATCCTCCGGGAACCCGAGGAAGGCGGGATCCGCGGGGAAGGGCGGAAAGCCGGGCGCGCCGAAGTTCTCCGGCAGACCGTATTTTTCCCCGAGCCCCGTTTCCGCGATATACGGCAGGATCGGGAGCCCGTGCGCCTTCGCAATCGCAAGGTCCGCGTCGTGCGCGCGGTTCGGCTCGTCGAAGAACTTTGCGGTGAGCGCGAAGACGCACGCGGACATATCGTCGAGATCGGCTTCGTCGGCTTCCCCCGTCATGTTCTCCGTGTAACAGACCGCGCAGTCCGCCGCTTCGGACAGCCTGCCGCACACGGCTTCAAACGTGCTCTCAAAATCGTCCGGGTGGCAGGCGAACCAGACCCGCGGCAGGGAAGGCGGGACGGCGCTGCCCGTGTAATGAACGAGGATCTTCTGCATGATCGTACCTCCGTCGGTTTGTTTTTTTCTATGATACCACGGTTTTGCGCGGGATGCAAGGGGTGGGGGGAAAAAGAGGGAAGAGGGAAGAGTGAAGAGTGAAGAGGGAAAAGCGTAGGGCGGGGAAAAAAAGAGGGAAGAGGGAAAAGCGTAGGGCGGGGGCTTGCTCCCGCCGCCTCCTCGACCGCGTCCCGATCGGTAAGGCAAATCACATCGCCTTTGGCATAATGTGCGCCGTACGGAACGACGCGCACGCATCTCAATTATTCTTCGGCGAATAATTCGTCGTTGAACCATCGCGCCGGATTTTCATGAATGTATTTTACGGTTTCCTCATAATCGTCGCGGCTGCGGATGACGTGCTCATAAAAAGACGTTTGAAATAGTTTTTCTGTCAATCCGGCCTTTTTGCATTCTCTTGTCGTCAGCGATTTATACGCACAGACCACGTCCGTGATCGTGGGGCGGGGGCCTGCTCCCGCCGTGTCGCCCTCTAAAACCATAATAACGTGAATGTGATTCGGCATAATAACGTATCTGTCGACCGAAAGGCAGGGATAACGGTCTTCGAGCGATAGGAACTGCTCTTCCGCAATTCTTCCGTACGCGGTGTACTCGGTTCCGTCTGCTTCGGCGGGACCGGGCTTCCGTCCGACGATGCGGGACAGTACGCAGCGTTTGTTTTGCGTGCATATCGTGACAAAATACGCGCCTGCGGTACTGTAATCGAAATGGTCAAGCCGCGGATGCTTTCTTTTCGGAAGGTCGTTTTTGTGATCCATTTTGTCACCCGTAATGGTTTTCGTTTTTTGTCTATTATATCATTTTGCGGTTGAACCGTCAATGATCTTTTTCGCCGGATGTGGGAACGTGCCGGACGTTCTGTGAAACAATGAACGGGGGAAACTTACAAAATGAATCGGGACGGCGGGAGCGGCGGGGGCGCGGCGCGCGGTGCGCGGCACGAGACGCGCCTGACGATCGGGACGCGGTCGAGGAGGCGGCGGGAGCAAGCCCCCGCCCTACGGGGTGGTTCCGCGGCTTCGCCTTACCGATCGGGACGCGAACGAGGTGCGGCGGGGGCAAGCCCCCGCCCTACGGGGGGGTTCCGCGGCTTCGCCTTACCGGTCGGGACGCGGTCGGGG
>JAZLIW010000207.1:0-8026 GCA_045617585.1 Eubacteriales bacterium | reverse complement strand
CGCTCCCTTGCCCCCTACGACTACGTTTCCCCCTATATCATGGTCGAACGCAACGACGCCTCCAACTTTTTCCGTGATTATCTTTATATTGAAGAGATCGAAAAATACATCCGTGCCAAGAAGGACGAGGGGTACAAGGGCTTCGGCGTCATGCACGTTCTGCTCGCCGCCTACGTCCGGCTGATCTCGCAGAAGCCCCGCATCAACCGCTTCATCAACGGGCAGAAGGTCTACGCCCGCGACGTGATCGAGGTCAACCTCGCGATCAAGCCGGAAATGAGCGAAAACTCGACCGATACGGTCATTAAAATGCGTTTTCAGCCCACCGACACTGTTTATGACGTATACCGCACCGTGGAGGATGCCATTCAGGCTGCCCGCGCCCCCGAAAACAGCGGCTTTGACAACACCGCGAAGGTCATCAACTATATCCCCGGGCTGATCAAGAAGAACGCGGTCTGGCTGCTCAAGCTGCTCGATTATTTCGGACTGCTGCCGAAGGCGCTGACCGACGTCTCCCCCTTCCATGGCTCCATGTTCATCACCTCGATGGGCTCGCTCGGCATCCCGCCGATCTATCATCACCTCTATAACTTCGGCAACGTGCCGGTCTTCATTTCCTTCGGCAGAAAATACTCGAAGAACGAGCTGGCGGACGACGGTACGGTCGTCAAGCGCCGCTGCATCGACTACTGCATCGTCATGGACGAGCGAATCTGCGACGGCTTCTACTATTCGACCGCGCTCAAGCTGTATAAGAGCCTGCTCGGACATCCCTCCGTCCTCGATACGCCGCCTGAGACCGTCGTGGAAGACGTCGAGTAAGGCGGATGCCGATGAAGGAACGAAAAAAACTTCGCGTTTCCCTGCTCGCCGCCTGCGCGGTCACCGTTCTTCTCCTCGTTTTCGCTGCCGGGAACTGGTTCGGTTTCCTTCCCTTCTTTTCCTTCACTGCGGAACGGTTCGGATTTTCCGATCTCGTCTCTCCCTGCGACTGTGACGGCGACGGGACGGACGATTACGCGGATCTCGTCGCCGGGGCAAGAAAATACGTCGGCACGGAACCGGAATACCGCTCCGAATATTACGACGGCGGTTATCCTCCGGCGGGCGTCGGCGTCTGCACCGACGTGATCTGGTCCGCGTTCGGGGAAGCGGGTTACGATCTCAAGGCCATGGTCGACGCCGATATCGCTGCCGATCCGGACGCCTACGGGATAGAAACGCCCGATCCGAATATCGACTTCCGCCGGGTCGTGAACCTGAACGTCTTCTTTTCCCGTCACGCGGAGCAGCTGACCACCGCTCTCCTTTCCCCCTCCGAGTTCATGCCCGGGGATATCCTGATCTACGATCATCATATCGTGATGCTTTCCGACCGGAGAAATCTCTTCGGGTTCCCCTATATCATCCATCACGGTGGTCTATACGATTACGAGACCAACGGGATCGCACACGGAAAGATCCTCGCGCATTACAGGTTCCGCGGGACCGATCCCCTTCCGTCCGGGGAAGAACGGACGGAGCCGTGAGCCTTCTCCTTTTCAGGCTGCCGGAACCGTACCCGGTATCCATGCAGAACCGATCCCCTGCCGAAATCCCGGCGGGGGATTTTTTCGTCGGTTCCGCTTCCCGTTTTCCTCCGAAAAAAAAGAAACGGTTCCTCTTGCTTTTTTCCGCTCCGAAGGTTATAATGTGAAAAAAGGAGGTCGTTCCCATGTTCAGAATCCGACAAAACGGCGTCAGCGCCGTATTCGACCCCACGCGCTGCGCGCTGACCTCGCTGAAAAAAAACGGAAAAGAATATATCCGCGAAGCCGTCCCGCTCTTTGAACTCTCCCTGCTCGACCGTAAGGGGGAAAGGACGCGGATCTCGGGTGCGCAGGCTGAAAACGTGACCGAAACGGCGGACGGAGCGATTTATTCCGGTTTCCCGTGCGATCTGACCGTCCGCGTGACCGTCCCGTCTTCGTTTCCGCTCCGTTTCGGGATCACGGTCGTAAACCGCACGGAGCTCCTCTGCGAATGGATCGATTATCCCCGCGTCGGGCTGCCGCCCCTGAAAAAGAACGGCGGGGACGGTGAGATCCTGTTCCCTTATAACGAAGGGATGCTGATCGACGACATCGACCGGAAAGATCGCGGGCTCTCTCCCTTCACGGAACCGGTATATCCTTCCGCCGCGTGCTACTGCGTCTTCCCGAATATGCTCTGCTCGCAGTTCCTCTGCTATCTGACGGAAGAGGGCGGGCTGTACTTCGGACTGGAGGATGAAAAGCGCGGCGTCAAGCAGATCGACCTGAGGAAGAGCGAGACCGGCGTCACGACCGTTTTCCCCTCCTTCTGCGGCGGCGATTTCGGCAAGGGCACGGAGAGAGGATTCGATACGGTCGTGTCCTTCTTCGACGGCGGTTGGGAAGCGGGCGCAGGGATCTACCGCGCGTGGTTCGAGACGCATCTGCCGGTCGGCGCGTCCAAGACCGCGGAGACGCCCTCCGTCCCGGACTGGGTCGCGTCATCTCCCCTCGTCGTGACCTATCCCGTGCGCGGGATCCACGATATGGACAAGATGGAGCCGAACGCGCTCTACCCATATACGAACGCGCTTCCCTGCCTCGACGAGATCGCGGAAAAGACGGGCTGCCGCCTGATGGCGCTCCTCATGCATTGGGAAGGAACGGCACCCTGGGCACCTCCCTACGTCTGGCCGCCCTACGGCGGGACGGAGAATTTCTTCGCCTTCCGCGACGCCCTCCACGAAAGAGGGCATCTGCTCGGCGTGTACTGCTCCGGTTTCGGTTTTACGCTGCAGAGCAACCTGCTCCCGTTCAATCTGAAGGACGAGATCTTGCGGGAAGGCTCGCTTGCGGCGATGACCGCCGACGAGAAAGGAAGCGTACGGATCTGCCGTACCTGCGCCGGGCAGAGGCAGGGATACGATATCTGCGTCGCCAACGGCAAGGCGAAGGAGATCCTTGACCGCGCGTACACCCCGCTTTTCGAGAACGGGATCGACTACTCCCAGATCCTCGATCAGAACCACGGCGGCGGGCAGTATCTCTGCTATGCGCGGGATCACGACCATCCGCCCTGCCCCGGGGATTGGATGACCGGGGAAATGCAGAAGCTGCTCCTTTCGTGGAATGAAAAGGCCGGGAAAATGCTCCTCGGCTGCGAGTCCGCTGCTGCGGAACCCTATATCGGGATGCTCCGTATGTCGGACAACCGCTACGAGCTCGACTGGAGCTTCGGCAGACCCGTACCGATGTACGCGTTTCTGTATCACGAATACCTGCGCAACTTCATGGGCAATCAATGCGCCTGCCAGCTTTCAAGCCGGGTGGATACCCTTTGCCTTCGTCTCGCGTATTCGTATACCGCAGGAGACGTGCTGACGCTCGTCCTCTTCCCGGATGGAGGACTGATGTGCAACTGGGGGACGCGCGATTTTGAGCACCGCCCCGACAAGGAAAAAACACTTGCCTTCATCGCTTCGCTGAAGAAGCTTTCGGATGCGGGCGCAAACCGTTTTCTCGTTGACGGGCGGATGATCCCCGCGGAAAAATTCGAATGCGCGTGCCGCACCTATCCGACGGCAGGCGGCTGCCCCGAAACGATCCCCGACGTCTTTTCCACGGCGTGGGAAAAGGACGGAGAACGGGTTCAGATCTTCGTCAATCACACGGAGGAGGACGCCGAGGTCCGTTTTGCCGGGACGTCCTTCCTCCTTCCCGCGCGCTCGGGCACGATGAAGCGGCTTCCTTAAAAAAGATAAAATGACCGTTGATTTTTTCACGGATCGGTGATAAAATAGAAGAAGGAACGGTTCCGCACCCTGCACGGGCCTAAGCCCTGGCATAAACCCTGGCACAAACCCGGTCACAAATAATGAATATCGGAGGTTTCTCATGTCAGACCTGATCGATGCGATCCGGATGCGTCATCCGGATACGATCCCCGTTTCCGTCAGCATTCTCCCCGCCGCGTGGATCAAATACGGTTCCGAGCTGCAGCGGCTGACCGACGAATATCCCCAGTTTTTCGGCGGCAATCAGGTGGACCTTGCCCACGTCAAGGACAACCTCGTGACCCAGTACCGCGAGGGCTCCAGCACGGACGAATGGGGCTGCGTCTGGTCCGGGCTCGTGGACGGGATGCAGGCACTCGTCACCGGGCATCCGGTCAAGAGCGAGGAGGATATCTATTCCCTGAAGATCCCGGCAAACCGTGACGGACGTCTGCCGCACGGCTTCATGTATCTGCGTCTGCTCGACCTCTGCGGATTCGAGAACGCGATGATCCTTTTCGGTGAGGAGGGCGAGGCGCTGAACGTTCTGATCGACAAGGTCCTGGAATACAACCTTTATCAGATCGCTGCGGTCCTGCCCTACATGGGCGAGCTCATCACCTTCGGAGACGACCTCGGAATGCAGAGAGGTCTTGCGATCGGCGCCGAAAAGTGGAGAAAATATCTCAAGCCCTGCTTCCGCAAGCTTTACGGGCTCGTCAAGTCTTACCGTCCCTCCACGCTCATCTATATGCACACCGACGGCTGTATCCACGAGATCATGCCCGACCTCGTCGAATGCGGGGTCGATATGATCAATCCGCAGTTCCGTGCGAACGGGCTGGACAATCTGGTCCGTGTGTGCAGAAAAGAGCAGATCATCCCGATCAATCTGGATCTCGACCGTCAGCTTTTCCCGTTCGGCACGAGATCGCAGCTCTTCGATCACGTCGGGGAGTGCGTGGAATCGCTCTGGATGCCGGAAGGCGGGCTCGGGCTCAACATCGAATTCAACTATGAGATCCCGCTCGACAATATGGCGGCGGTCCTTGACGCGGCGGAGAAATACCGCCATTATCACGGTTGATCACATACGGAGATGAAAATACATCTGCCGGACGGAAAAAGTCTCCGTCCGGCAGATGTTTTTTCGGTTATCACGTTGCGTTCCCGTCGGCGACGTAGAAATACATCAGGTTTTCCCCGTTTTTCGCGTCCCAGCCCTGCGCGGCGATCCATTTTCCCTTCCAGCGCAGGCTTCCGCCCCACGTCAGCGCGCCGCCCTCCAGGACCTCCCGGGAGCGGAAGGGGTCGGAACGCAGGAAACGCGCCTGACCGGCGGCATACTTCCCGTTTTTGTCGCAGAAGAAATCCATGCACATCTCCTCCGAGCCGGAGGGAACGGCAATGCAGGCGACCTCGTACAGTCTGCCGACCGGAGAAGGATCGAGATAGGTACGTTCCTCAAAGGTCCAATGCTCCATATCGTCGGAACGGCCGATCATCTGCTTTCCGCGGCAGCCCTCCGATAGATACATCAGGTATTCCCCGCCGATCCGTACCGCGGCACCGTTCTCATCGCGCGGAATGACCGCCGCCTTGACCCAAAGTCCGGTGATCTCACGCGGTACGACGCTGCCGCGCTTTTCCCAGTGAATGAGATCTTCCGAGACCGCGTATTTCATTTCGACGGCGATTTTCATATCCGGGTGCGCCCCGTATTTTTCTTTTTCCGCGGCGGACGGGGCGAAGATGCCATTATAGAACAGATAGTATTTTCCTTCTGCATAATAAACCTTCGGGTCCTCGGCGGAGAGCAGCTCGTCCTCCTCCGTCGGATAGACGACGGGGTTTTCCGGGCAGTCCTCCCATCCTTTCCCCTCCTCCCATACGGCAAGACCGATGCGGGAGCAAAGGGTCTCCTTCCGCGGCGCGGCACGGTAGAAAAGATACAGTTTTCCGTCTTTTACGATCAGAGACGGGTTGAAAAGGAAGCCGGACTTCCATCCGATATCCCACGGATCGCGCCATTCCTTTTCCTTATGAAAGGTCATGGAAGGCTCCGGACGGAACGGACCGATCCGCCACGGAGCCGCTGCGGCGTAGGAACCGCAGAAATCCAGTTCCCTGAGCCCGGAAACCTCCTCGGAAACCGGCTGCGAGATCGCGTCAAGATAGCTCTTTTTCAGTTCGTCACGAAACATATACGTTCCTCCTGCGGCAATGAAAGCAGTACGGTCCGTTCCCGGACCGTGAAAAATGCCGCGGCACACGGCGGACGGAACGGGCGGCAGTCATCCGGCGCGTTCCGGTTCCGCCGCGTTCCCGCGGCAGCGGTCTCTTTGAACGCCCGGGATCAGCCGCGCTCTTTTTCCTCGATATCGTTCAGCATCTGGACGCGGCGGGCGTGTCTGCCGCCTTCGTATTCCGCGTCAATGAACTGGTCGACGATGTCAAGCGCAAGACCCTGCCCGACGACGCGCGCGCCCATGCAGAGGATGTTCGCGTCGTTATGATTTCTCGTAAGGCGTGCGGTAAAGGTATCGGAGCAGCAGGCGGCACGGATCCCGCGGTGCTTGTTCGCGGCGATGCTCATACCGATGCCGGTCCCGCAGATCAGGATCCCGAGCTTGCACGCGCCGGAGCGGATCTGCTCGCAGGCGGCGTTTGCGTAGATCGGATAGTCGCAGCTTGCGGTGCTGTCGGTCCCGACGTCGATCACCTCATATCCTCTGTCCTCCAGGTGCTTTTTGACGATCAGCTTGAGATCGTAAGCGCCGTGGTCACATCCGAGAACGATTTTTTTGTTTTCCATTTCTTTTTTCCTCCGGTCAATGCCGTTAATTTTCTTTGTTTCTGTTTCTCTCCGCCTGAGAAGGACGGAGGTAGGTCGGCTGAAGCGTGCGGTCGTCGTACGTCCCCTCCGGGTCGGCAAGATACGTCCGCCGTGCGGTCAGTCCGACCGAGATCCCGCTCTCCGGGATCAGCGCCGCAGGGGTATGACCGACCGTGATCTTCCCCTCGCACGCCTTTTTCATGATCTCATATCCGCCGCCGCAGAAGTACACGGTCCGCCCCGCGTATGTCTCCGCCAGCTCCGCGGCAAGTTCCTCTGCGGAGACCGTCCGGTCGGGCGTCAGACGCGTCACAGTCCCGTCCGCCTTTCCCTCAAACAGCGCGTTATAGAGCTGCCCGCGGCGTGCGTCCATCCCGGGACAGAGGATCCCTTCGATCCCGCGAAGATTTTCGGCAAGCGCTTCCAGCGCGGACACGCCGACGCAGGGCTTCCCTTTTCCGAAGGCAAGTCCCTTGACGACAGCCGCCCCGATGCGTACTCCGGTAAAAGAACCGGGTCCGGCGGAAACGGCGTACAGATCGATATCGTCGTACGTCCTGCCGCATTTTTCGAGCAGCCCGGCAACGATCGGCAGCATCGTTTCACTGTGCGTTTTCGTCATGCCGAGCGTTTCCGCGGCAAGCGGCGTTTCATCGGACAGGAGTGCCGCCGTCGCCGTATTTTCCGTCGTATCAAGTGCAAGAATAATCAAAGGTCATTCCCCCGTTTTTTCTATCGTGATCTCCCGGGTATCGTCTCCCATCTTCCTGATCGACACCCGATAATACCGGTCCGGAAGCGCATCCGGAACGTTTTCGCTCCACTCGACGGCGATCATGCAGTCCGTATAATCGTAAAAGCCGATCGAATAAAGATCGTCCTCTCCGGTGATCCGATACATATCAAAATGGCAGAGTCTGCTGCCATTTTCTCCGACGTATTCGTTGACGATCGTATAGGTCGGGCTTTTGACCCTTGCGCCGGGCGCCGCCACGGAGGCAAGCCCTCTGACGAACGCGGTCTTTCCCGCACCCAGATCCCCGTAAAGCGCAAGGAACGCGTCCCCCTCGCCTTCCCGGATCAGATGCTGCGCAAACGAAGCAGCAAAGCGTTCCGTCTCCCCGGTCGACTCGGAAACGAACCGCGCGTGGTTCCAATTCATTGTTTCACCCGTCTTTCACACACTTTTTCTATTTTACATCAAAAAAGACGTTTTGGGAAGACCTTTCACAAATTATTTATAATTTTTTTTGCACGGCGCTTTACAAATCACGTTCTTTGTGATATAATAGAAAGTACCGTAAGGTATGCGCCGGTAGCTCAGCTGGATAGAGTACCAGATTCCGATTCTGAGGGTCGCGGGTTCAAATCCTGTCCGGCGCGCCAACAAAAAACCGTCTTTT
>JAZLIW010000206.1:0-1658 GCA_045617585.1 Eubacteriales bacterium | reverse complement strand
TGAACGGCGCGGGCGGGAACGGACCGGTCGGTCATCCCGTGACGGTCGCGGCGGCGCTCCCCTCCGTCCCCGTGTGGCTGATGCGCGGGGAGGAGGAACCGAAGGAGGGAACCGAATGCTGAACGTGACGGTCCTCTGCGTCGGCACGCTGAAGGAGGCTTACCTTCGCGACGCCGTTGCCGAATACGCCAAGCGGCTTTCCGCTTACTGCAAATTTCAGGTCCTCGAACGCAGGAACGAGCAGCTTCTTTCCTGCCTCGACCGGCGGGCGTTCCGCGTCGCGCTGTGCGTGGAGGGGAAGATGCTCTCGTCCGAGGAGCTTGCCGCCGAGATGGAGGCGCCCCCGGTCCGGGGGGTCTCCGAGGTCATCTTCGTGATCGGGGATTCCGACGGGATGGACGAAAAAGTCAAGAGCGCGTGCGACCTCCGGCTTTCCTTCTCGCGGATGACCTTCCCGCACCAGCTGATGCGGGTGATCCTCTGCGAGCAGATCTACCGGGCGTTCACGATCATCCATAACGGCAAATACCACAAATGAAGGAGCGCATTTCATGACGACGAAACGAACCATCCTGCAGCGTGCCATAGCGCTGCTGCTGATGCTGATCATTCTGACCACGGCACTGTTATGGCGCTCCGGTTCTTTCAACTTTTCTTTCCTGCACCGGCAGGAACCCGGGACAGAGCCCGGAGAGACAGAGCCCGGGACAGAGCCCGGGACAGAGCCCGGGACCGAACCCGGACGGGAGACCGGACCCGTGCCCGGGACCGATCCCGCGGAGACCGGGCCCTACGTGCCCGAGACGAACGGGCGCGATCCCCGCACGGAGCCTCTGACCGGGCTCCCCTCCGCGGAGGAGCTGCGCGCGGCGGGCGCGGCGCTCTGGCTGAACGCCTACGAGGGCGGGAAGGTGACCGCCGCCGAGGTCCGTCTGCCCGAGGAAGTGAAGATCTCCGTCTATTCGATCGCCGATCGCATGGTCGAAAAGGCAGCGGTCGTTGACCGGAACGATCAGGGACTGCGCGTCGAAAGGACGACCGTGCGGGAGCAGATCCCGGCGCTGGAGCCCTATATGGGCTATATCGTTTATACGAACGGCGTGAGCCGTCAGCTCTTCGACGCCGAGGGCAGGCTGCTCAACGCGAATCTGCCCGCCTTTACGCCGCTGTACGTCCGGGATCCCGACGGGCATCCGATGATCCGGATCGGGAACGGGGCGAACATGGTGATCCTGCCCGACGGCACGCTGCAGGAGACCGACTGCGTGCCGGGAAACTGGGAGCTTGCTTACGACAAGCCCGTCTACGCGGAAAAAGACGTGAACCGGAACCTGACGATCTTCTCCGAGACCAAGCGCGTCTGGTACCGCGTGGCGAACAAATATCTGATCACCTCCTCGATGCAGGTCTTCACCGAGGCGCAGAAGGCGGCGGTCGAAGACGGAATGTCGGTCGCGGAGGCGCTCCGCACGATCAGGGACGTCTATCCGCTGCCGGTCGATCCGCCGGAGACGGAGCCGCCCGAAACGGAGCCGCCCGAAACAGAGCCGGAGCCGGTGACCGAGCCGGAAACGGAGCCGGAGACCGCGCCGGAGACCGAGCCGGAGACCGAGCCGGAGACCGAGCCGGAGACCGAGCCGGAGACCGAGCCGGAGACC
>JAZLIW010000205.1:0-18950 GCA_045617585.1 Eubacteriales bacterium | reverse complement strand
GCCATGACCGCCTTGATGGTGTGCATCCGGTTTTCCGCCTCTTTGAAGACGCGGGATGCCTTCGACTCGAAGACGGCGTCCTCCACCTCCATGCAGTCGATGCCGAACATCTCGCCGACCTTTTTGCCGACCGAGGTACTCAGATCGTGGAGAGCGGGGAGGCAGTGCATGAAGATCGCGGTCTCCTTTGCCCCCGCCATCCGCTTTTCGGTGACGCGGTAGGGCGTGAGGAGCGGGACGCGCTCCTTCCAGACCTCCTCCGGCTCGCCCATCGAGACCCAGACGTCGGTATAGAGAACGTCGGCGTCCTTCACGGCTTTTTCGGGGTCGGTCTCAAAGATCAGCTTCGCGCCGGTCTCCATTGCGATCTCCTCGCATTTTGCGCGGAGCGCGGGTGCGGGGAAGAAGGCTTCGGGCGCGCAGGCAACGAAGGTCATGCCCATCTTCGCGCATCCGATCATCAGGGAATTGCCCATATTGAAGCGCGCGTCGCCGAAATAGACCAGCTTCTTTCCGGCGAGGGAACCGAATTCCTCCCGCACGGTCAGAAGATCGGCGAGGATCTGCGTCGGATGGAATTCATCCGTCAGCCCGTTCCATACGGGCACGCCGGACAGCGCCGCGAGCGTCTCGACGCTTTTCTGGGAATAGCCGCGGAATTCGATCCCGTCGAACATCGATCCGAGGACGCGTGCCGTGTCGGCGATACTCTCCTTCTTCCCCATCTGGGAGCTGACGGGGTCCAGATAGACGGGGTGGATGCCGAGATCCGCCGCCGCAACCTCAAAGGCGCAGCGGGTGCGGGTCGAGGTCTTTTCGAAGATCAGCGCGACGTTTTTGCCCTCGTGATCTCTGTGCGGAACGCGGTTTTTCTTTTTTTCTTTATATGCCGCCGCGAGATCGAGCAGATATCCGATCTCTTCGGGCGTATAGTCGAGGAGCGTCAGGAAGCTCCTCCCTTTGAGCGTGTTCAACGGTCGTTATCCTTTGCTTTTTTATTGTGCGGAGAGGAAATCCTTCAGCCAGCCGAGCTGCTTTTCGACCGAGGCGACCGACGTTCCGCCCTCGCTGATCCTGCGGCTGACGCAGGCGTCGAGATCGATGGCGGCGTAGACGTCCTCGCCGATCAGGTCGGAGAAGGAACGGTAATCGTCAAGCGGTACCGTCTCGAGAACGAGGCCGTTCTTCTGACAGTACGCGACGATCTGCCCGGAGATCTTGTAGGCAGTACGGAAGGGCAGGCCCTTTCCGACCAGATAGTCGGCGAGATCGGTCGCGTTGATGAAGCCGGTCTGCGCCGCTTTTCTCATGCGGTCGGGATGTGCCGTCATGCCGGCGATCATCGGGGCAAAGACGTCGAGGCACTTTTTC
The DNA here is from genome assembly GCA_045617585.1 of Eubacteriales bacterium. Classification (GTDB taxonomy): domain Bacteria; phylum Bacillota; class Clostridia; order Oscillospirales; family CAG-272; genus CAKRZE01. Next base: position 17,579 of record JAZLIW010000205.1, on the reverse strand, counting down.
ACGGTGTCGCAGGCGGGGGAGACGCTTTCCTTGTCCTCCTGCATGTCCTTGTTATAGGCGAGCGGAAGGCCCTTCATCACGGTGAGCAGCGCCATCAGGTCGCCGTAAACTCTGCCCGTTTTGCCGCGCACCAGCTCCGCCATGTGGGGGTTCTTTTTCTGCGGCATGATGGAGGAACCGGTGGTAAAGGCGTCGGACAGGGTGACGTAGCCGAATTCCGAGCTGGACCAGAGGATGATCTCCTCGGAGAACCGGGAGAGATGGACCATGATCAAAGAGAGCGCGGAAAGCAGCTCGATCACGAAGTCACGGTCGGAAACGCCGTCGAGGGAATTGAGGCTGATACCGTCGAAGCCCATCAGGGACGCCTCGTATCTCCGGTCGGTGGGATAGGTGGTCCCGGCGAGTGCCGCACAGCCGATCGGGGAGATATTGATCCGCTTCCTTGCGTCGGTCAGACGGTCGAGGTCACGGGTCAGCATCATGGCGTAGGCGCAGAGGACGTGACCGAAGGTGACGGGCTGGGCGCGCTGCAGATGCGTGTACCCCGGAAGGATGGCGGACTTGTATTCCTCCGCTTTCCCGGTGAGTGACGTGAGAAGGGAGAGGATCTTTTCCCGGATCAGGTCGGTCTCGCCGCGGAGATACAGACGCAGGTCGAGCGCGACCTGGTCGTTTCTGCTCCGCGCGGTGTGGAGCTTTTTCCCGGTCTCGCCGATGCGGGCGGTCAGCTCTGCCTCAACGAACGAGTGGATATCCTCCGCCGCATAGTCGATGCCGAGCGCTCCGCTTTTCAGGTCCGCAAGGACCGAATTCAGACCGGTGATGAGTTCTTCCGCCTCTTCCGGCGCGATGATCCCCTGCGCGCCGAGCATGGAGGCGTGGGCGATGCTGCCCGTGATATCCTGCTCCGCCATGCGGGAGTCAAAGGAGATGGAGGAATTGAAGTCGTCCGCGACGGGATCGGTGATCCCGCTCGCGCGCCCTGCCCAGATCTTTTCCACGGTTGTCCCTTTCTTACGGCTTATTTGCCGAGTTTCTTCATGACGGTCGCCTGGACCTTGGTGGGCAGACCGAAGAGGTTGATGAAGCCGGTCGCGTCCGCCTGGTTGTAGACGTGGTCCTCACCGAAGGTGGCGAGCTCCTCGGAGTACAGCGCGTAGTCGGACCAGACGCCTGCCTTGATCATGTTGCCCTTGTAGAGCTTGATCCGGACCTTACCGGTGACGTTCTGCTGTGTGGAGGCGACGAAGGCGGAGAGCGCTTCACGCAGAGGCGTGAACCACTGGCCGTTGTAAACCAGCTCCGCGAAGCAGACGGAAAGCTCCTGCTTTTTGTGCGCGGTCATCTTGTCGAGCGTCATGGTCTCGAGGTAGTTGTGCGCGAAATAGAGGATGGCTCCGCCGGGCGTCTCGTAAACGCCGCGGCACTTCATGCCGACCAGACGGTTTTCGACGATGTCGAGCAGACCGATGCCGTTCTCGCCGCCGAACTTGTTCAGCGCGAGGACGATCTCCTTCGCGGACATTGCTTCGCCGTTCAGCGCGGTCGGAACGCCCTTCACGAAATCAAGCGTGATATAGGTGGGCTTGTCGGGCGCGTCCATCGGAGAAACGCCCATTTCGAGGAAGCCCTTCTTTTCGTACTGCGGCTCGTTGCCCGCGTCCTCGAGGTCGAGGCCCTCGTGAGAGAGGTGCCACAGGTTCTTGTCCTTGGAATAGTTGGTCTCACGGGTGATCTTCAGCGGGATGCCGTGCGCCTCGGCGTAGTCGATCTCCTCTTCGCGGGACTTGATCGACCATTCACGCCAAGGAGCGATGATCGTCATATCAGGGCAGAAGTGCTTGACCGCGAGCTCGAAGCGGACCTGGTCGTTGCCCTTACCGGTGCAGCCGTGCGCGATGGCGTCGGCGCCCTCGGCGATGGCGATCTCGCAAAGACGCTTTGCGATCACGGGGCGGGCAAAGGACGTGCCGAGCATGTATTCCTCGTACAGTGCGCCTGCCTGCACAGTCGGGATGATGAAATCGTCAACGAATTCATCGGTGAGATCTTCGATATACAGCTTGGAAGCACCGGTCTTCAGGGCCTTCTCTTCCAGCCCGTCCAGCTCGTCTCCCTGACCGACGTTGGCGGAAACGGCAATGACTTCACAGTTATTATAGTTTTCCTTCAGCCACGGAATGATGATGGAGGTGTCCAGACCGCCGGAATACGCAAGCACGACTTTTTTGATATCTTTCTTTTCCATGATGGATCTCCTTTTGATATGTCATTTTTGAAGAATAAGGTGATTATACAACGATTCGGAACGTTTGTCAATAGAATAATGAAATTATATTCCGTCAGATTGCATAAAATAATCAAATATTCAACGAATCAATGCATATATACATCGATTTATGAATGTCGGAGGAGTGAAAGAAAGAAACGGGACCGCGGAGACGTCATTGACGGATCGGTTTCCGTATCCTGTGCAATAAAATAAAAGTTACAAAATAGCGGAAAAGAATGGCGCTTTATGTGTTGACTTCTATTTCTTTTAACGGTATAATATATCCGTATGCGTATGTGTAAAATGACTCGGAGGCAAAAAATGGCATCAGATCGGAACCCCAAAAAGAAAAAAAGATTTGCTTTCGGCAGGGTGAACGTCCTCGTAACGGGGCTTGCCGCTGCCTTTATCGCTTTGTTTCTCGTGATCGCGGAACGTCCCGAGATCTCCGAACTGGAAAAAAGAAAGCTGGCGCAGTTCCCGGAATTTTCGGTGAAGGCGCTTTTCAACGGTGAATTCGCCGCGGGACTGCACGAGTGGTACGTGGATTCCGTCCCGGCGCGCGACGGACTGCAGATGGTCGGCGCGGATATCCTCTCCCTGCGCGGCTTTCATCCCGACGAGGGCGTGATCCACGGGACGATCGTCCGTCCCGCGGAGACCGATCCCGTGCCGGGGACCGAGCCCGTGACCGATCCGCCGGAGACCGCGCCCGGAACCGAGCCCGCGACCGAGCCGGAAACCGAACCGGAAACGCGTCCCGCCGAGGAAACGCTGCCCGAGGGAGAAACGGAACCGGAGACCGAGCCCGCGACCGAGCCGGAGACCGAACCCGAAACGGAGCCGGAGACCGAACCGATCATTATCCCCGAGACCGACGAGATCATCGACCGCGACAAGCTTCCGGACGAGGACGAGGGACTGAAGAACGGCATCCTCGTTTATAAAAAGCGCGCGATCAACTTCTACTGGGGCTCCACCGGTTACGCCGACCGCTACGTGAAGGTGCTGGAGCAGTATTGGAACGATATGGACGGCAAGGTCAACGTCTGGAACATGGCGGCACCGACCTGCGTCGCTTACTATCTGCCCGACAAATACAAGGGATATACGCAGGATCAGAAGGAGCATCTCGATTATATCGCCGGAAAACTGGTCAACGCGAAGAATGTCGACGTTTACGGTGCGCTGGCAGCCCATAAGGACGAGGATATCTACTTCCGTACCGACCACCATTGGGCACCGCTCGGCGCGTACTACGCCGCGCAGGAATTCGCGAAGACCGCGGGCGTCCCCTTCCTCCCGCTTTCGGCGTACGAGGAATGCGTGATCCGCGATTACGTCGGCTCGATGTATATGTACACCAACTACGACCCGACGCTGAAGCGCTATCCCGACGATATCGTCTATCATAAGCCGAAGAACCGTTACGAATGCTGGTTCTCCGACGGCAATCTGCAGAACGTTTACGCCGCGAGCTATTTCCGCAACGACAAGACCTACTGCGTCTTTATCGGGAGCGATATGACGACGGTCCACGTCAGGACCGACGTCGGGAACGGCAGAAAGCTCCTGATCATCAAGGACAGCTACGGCAACGCAGTCGCACCCTATCTGTTCAACTCCTTCGAGGAGATCTGGATCGTGGATATGCGGTATCTGAACGTCAATCCCATCAAAATCATGAAGGAATACGGGATCACGGACCTTGCGGTGATCTCCAATCTGTTTACCTGCTGCAGCGACGGGGAAAAATATCTCGACTATATCCGTTCGATCCCCTATACGCTGGATCTGCCCGCGCAGCCCTCCGTCGGCCCCGCGCAGAGCGGCAGCGGCAAAAAGAAAGGGGGAGCGGCATGATCTTCTCTGATCTGTTCTTTCTGTACCTCTTCCTTCCGCTCTGCCTGATCTTCTACTACGTGACGAAGAATCCGCGCTTCCGCAACGCGGTCCTGATTGTCTTTTCCCTGATCTTCTACGCGTTCGGGGAACCGAAGTGGATCCTGCTCCTGCTTTTCATCTCGGTCAACGACTTTCTCATCGCAAAAGGGATCGCGAAATTCCGCGGCAGGACGGCGGGGAAGGTGCTGCTCGGCGTCGGGCTGGTCTTCGATATCCTGCTGCTCCTCTTCTTCAAGTTCAGCGGACAGATCCTCGGCTTTACCGACCGGCTTTTCGGCGCCTCAACCGACGCCTCGAACTTCCTGCTTCCCGTCGGGCTTTCCTTCTTCCTTTTCAAGTCGATCTCCTATCTGCTCGACGTGAGCTGGGAAAAGATCGGACCCGAGCAAAACTATTTCCGTTATCTGCTTTATATCTCCCTCTTCACGCAGGTCGTCGCCGGACCGATCGTCCGCTATACCGACGCGGAGCCGGAGCTGCTTGAACGTTCCGTCACCTCCGAGGACCTGAACCAGGGGGTCAACCGGATCGTCGCCGGACTTGCGAAAAAGGTCATCATCGCCGATAACCTCCTCCCGGTCGCGGACGATCTGCTCGGGGAGACGCTCTCCGATACCGCCGTCCTCGGCGTCTGGCTCGGCGTTCTGGTCTACACGCTGTACGTGTTCTACGACTTCGCCGGGTATTCCGACATGGCGATCGGTATTTCCCGCCTCTTCGGGTTCCACCTGAAGGAAAACTTCAATTATCCCTTTATCTGCCGCACGATCGCGGAATTCTGGCAGCGCTGGCATATCTCCCTCGGCAGCTTCTTCCGCGATTACCTGCTGTACGTCCCGATCTTCGGAGAGCCGAGAAAATACGCAGGGCTCTTCCTCGTATGGTTTTCGACCGGTCTCTGGCACGGGTCCCACTGGAACTATATCATCTGGGGTCTGTATTTCGGCGTCTTCATCCTGATCGAAACGCTGATCGGAAAGAAGAAACTGAAAAAGGTACCGACCTGGATCATGCAGGTCTATACCAAGCTCGTGCTGATCATCGGCTTCGGGATCTTCCGCTTTGAAAAGCTTTCCGACCTCGGTCTCTTCTTCAAGGGGCTGGTCGGGCTGAACGGCAGCGGCTTCACCGACGAATTCGTGAAGAGCGCCTTCGTCAGCAACGCCGTGCTGATCGCCCTCGGCATCCTCTTCTGCTTCCCGATCGTGCCGAAGCTGCAGGAAAAATGCCTTGCGGACCGGAAACTCCGCCCCGTCTGTGCGACCGTGACCATCGTGATGAACGTTGCCCTGCTGATCGCGTGCAGCATCCTGCTGGTCAACGCATCCTCTCATCCCTTCCTCTACGCCAACTACTGATCACCCGAAAAGGAGAAAACAATCATGACAAGAACCGCCGTATATGAAAAGCTGAACAAGGTGTTCCGCGACGTGTTTGACGACGATACGATCACCGTGAACGACGCGACCACCGCGAAGGATATCGAGGACTGGGACAGCCTCGAGCATATCAACCTGATGACCTCGGTGCAGAAGGCGTTCAAGGTCAAACTGACGATGGGCGAGATCTCCGGACTGAAAAACGTCGGTGAGCTTGCGGATATTCTGGAAAAACGCGCATGATCCCGTCCTTCAACGAACTGAAAAAAGCGGCGAAGCAGAGCGGAGAAGGAATGAAGACGATCCGCTTCGCGGTCGTCGGCGACTGTGCGACCCAGCACGTCAGCACCGCCCTGCGCGGGATGGCGCATACCCGCGGGTATCATTTCGACCTGTTCGACGCGGATTACGATCAGCTCGATGCCCAGACGATGGATCCCGGCTCTGAGCTGTACGCCCACGCGCCCGCCTTTACGCTGCTCTATAACTGCACGCAGAAGCTGTACGAAAGCTATGCCGCGCTTCCCATGGAGGAAAGGGGCAATTTCGCCGAGCGGACCTACGCCGCGATCGCCGGACGGTGGGAGCGCATTTCCTCCGTGATCGGGACGCGCATCCTTCAGACAAACTTCCCGGAGGAGGACGACCGCGTTTTCGGCTCCTACGCCTTCAAGGTGCCCGGTGCCTTCATCAATCAGGTGAGAAAACTGAACGTGCTTCTCGCCGAGGGCGTACAGAACCATAAAAACGTCTTTCTTGCCGACGCGGCGGGGCTCCGCAACGAGTTCGGCAGAGAGGGCTTTTCCGATCCAGGACTGTATTATCTGGCAAAGCTGCCGATGAAGACCGACGCGCTGCCGCTCTTCGCGAAATCGGTGCTGGATACCGTTGCCGCCGCCGAGGGGCAGTTCCGCAAGTGCGCCGTGCTCGACCTTGACAACACCCTCTGGGGCGGGGTCATCGGGGACGACGGGCTCGAGGGGATCGCGATCGGTGAGCTCGGGACCGGGCACGCCTTTTCCGACCTCCAGCGCTGGCTGAAGGAGCTGCGCGAGCGAGGCGTGATCCTTGCGGTGTGCAGCAAGAACAACGAGGAAACGGCGAAGGAGCCGTTTGAAAAGCATCCCGAGATGGTGCTCCGTCTTTCGGATATCTCGATGTTCGTCGCCAACTGGGAAGACAAGGCGACCAACATCCGCCGCATTCAGTCCACGCTGAATATCGGCATGGACAGCATGGTCTTCCTCGACGACAATCCCTTTGAGCGCAATCTCGTCCGCTCGATGATCCCGGAGATCACGGTGCCCGAGCTGCCGGAGGACCCGGCGGAATATCTCTCGTATCTGCGCTCGCTCAATCTTTTTGAGACCGCGTCTTTTTCCGGCGAGGACCGGGAACGGACGGCGCAGTATCAGGCGGAGATCGGCAGAGCCGCGCTGATGGAGCAGTACGCCGATTTCGACGATTATCTGAAGAGCCTCGAAATGGTCGCGAAGGCGGCGCCCTTCGATAAATTCAGTTATCCGCGCGTTTCCCAGCTGACGCAGCGCTCGAACCAGTTCAATCTCCGTACCGTGCGCTATACCGAGGCGGAGATCGGGGCGATTGCGGAGAGCGGCAAATATCTGACGCTGTATTTCACGCTGCGCGACAAATTCGGCGACCACGGGCTGATCAGCGTCGTGATCCTCGAAAAGCGGGAGGACCGCACGCTCTTCATCCACGAGTGGCTGATGAGCTGCCGCGTCCTGAAGCGCGGAATGGAGGAATTCATCGTCAATACGATCATGGAAACGGCAGCGGAAAACGGCTTCGACACCGTGATCGGGGAATATCTGAAAACGCCGAAGAACGCGATGGTAAGGGACATCTATTCCCGCCTCGGCTTTGAACTGACCGCGGAAAACGGAGAGGATCGCGTCTTTGCCGCGAAGACCTCTTCCTTCCGCCCGAATAAAACGCTGATCGATCGGGAACGGGACTGACCCGGATCCCAGAGAAAGGACGCTTTCCCTGAACGAAAGCGGAGGATAACATTATGAACGACGAACTGACATCGGTCGATATCGACCAAATGAAAAAAGAGATCGAGGAGCGCAAAAAGCGCATCCCCGAGCTGCGCGAGGAGGTCAGACGGACCCGGGAATACGGGGATCTGTCGGAGAACGACGAATACCGTTCCGCCAAGCGTGAATATAACGCCAACCGGAACCGCATCCGGTATCTGGAGAACATGATCAGCACCGCGGTCGTTATCACGGTCGATTCCGCCGAGGATGAGGTCGGGCTTTTCGATATCGTTGAGATCTACTATCCGGAGGACGACGAAACGGCGACCGTCCGCATCGTCACGACGCTGCGGAACGACGTGCTGACCGACAACATTTCCAAGGAATCTCCCTTCGGCAAGGCGCTGCTCGGCGCCAAGGTCGGCCAGACCGTGACCGTCCGCGTCAACGAAAAGGTCAGCTATCCGGTGAAGATCCTCTCCATCACCAAGGGCGAGGACGACCCGGACCTCCCGATCTCCACCTACTGAGCGCTGTTTCCGTGCGGGAATTGCGCCGATCACGAAGAAAGAAGAAAGGGGCAGCGATCCATGAAACTGCTGATCATCCGTCACGGGGATCCCGATTACGAGCACGATACCCTGACCGAGCGCGGCTGGGCGGAGGCAAGGCTTCTGTCCGACCGGCTGATGAAAGAAAACGTCACGAAGGTCTATTGCTCTCCGCTCGGAAGGGCAAAGGCGACCGCCGCTCCGTTCCTCGGGGCGTCGGGGATGAAAGCGGAGGAACGGGACTTTTTGCGGGAGTTCCCGCGGCCGATCGTGGAGCCGCTGTCCGAACTCGGGCTCGGAGAGGACCGCCGTACCTGCCCGTGGGATATGAAGCCCGCCGTGTTCCGCGCCTACGCGGAAACGCTGACCGACGAGGAAAGGTGGGATACGCTCCCGATCTACCGAAAGGAAGGCGCCGACGTCCGCGCGAAAGAGGTGCGGGAAGGCTTCGACGCGCTGCTGTATGAAAACGGCGTCGAACGGGACGGGTATTTCTGGCGGGCGAGAGAGGGCTTCCCCTGGGAGGAGACCGACCGGCAGACGATCGCTCTTTTCTGCCACATGGGGCTCGGGTCTCTGCTCCTCGCGTATCTTTCCCACGTCGCGCCGCCGCTGTTCTGGCAGATGTTCCGCGTGATGCCGACCTCCGTTTCGACGACGCTGTTCCAGCGCCGCTCCGACGGGACCGTGCAGACCAAGATTTTTTCCGTCGGTGATACGACGCATCTTGACTCTATCGGATTGACCTACCGCGGCTGACACCGTCCGTCAGACGTCAGAAAGGAAGAATATTACTTTGCCGGAGCTCAACGAAAAAAAGAACGGTGTTTCCGCGCTTTTCCGGAAATACCGCAACTATCTGACGATCCTCTATCTTCCCGTGTATCTTGCCGCGTTCTTCGGCGCGGAGGCGCTGGTGACGGAGGAGACGGCGTATCTGTCGACGGTGCTTCCTGTCGACGCGTATATCCCGTTTTTCGAGTGGGCGATCCTGCCGTATCTGGCATGGTTCCCGTTCATGGTCGTCGTGGGTCTGTATCTCGCTTTCACCGACGACAAGGCGCTTGCCCGGTATATGCGGTATCTCGCCGTCGGATTTTTTTCCACCATTCTGTTCTGTATCCTCGTCCCGAACGGGACCGCGGCGGACTTCCGCCCCGATCTTACCGCACTCGGACGGGACAATCTTGCCGTTCACCTCTGCGCGGCGATCTATTCCGCCGATACCTGCACCAACGTTCTTCCCTCGATCCACGTGGTCGGGTCCTTCATGGCGGCGTTCGGCTTTTTCGACAGTAAACTGAAGAAGAACCGCCCCCTTGCGGTGGCAGTCTGCGTCCTTGCCGTTCTGATCTGCGCGTCTACCGTGCTTGTCAAGCAGCACGCGCTGATCGACATCCTCGTCGGGATCGTATGGAGCCTTGCCGCGGGAGCGATCATTTATCTCCCCGGGATCATAAAAAAGAATAAAGAATCGGGAAAGGGACGGTGATCCGTACGGAAAAAACATATTCCGGCGGGATGACGGAGGAGGAATGCCTCGCTGCGCTTGCCGCGCTGATTGAAGGCGTGCCGCATCCGGTCGCCAATCTTGCCAACGCCTCCGCGCTGCTTGCCCAGTATCTGGATCGGATCAACTGGGTCGGCTTTTATCTCGCGGAGGGAGAAAAGCTGGTACTCGGGCCGTTCCAGGGGAAGCCTGCCTGCATCGAGATCCCCTTCGGCAGGGGCGTCTGCGGCAGCGCGGTCAGAGAAGACCGCGTGGAACGCGTGGAGGACGTCCATCGGTTCCCCGGCCATATCGCCTGCGACGCGGCGTCCGCCTCGGAGATCGTCGTCCCGCTCCGCAGGGACGGCAGGATCGTCGGCGTACTGGACGTCGACAGTCCCGAGATCGGAAGATTCACCGCGGAGGACGAGCGGTTTTTGTGCCGCTTTGCGGAGATCCTGTCCGCTTCGTTCTGAGAACGAAAGCACCCGTTCCGTCATATCATGAAAACGACGGACGAAACGGGTGCTTTTTTTCATCCGTTCGTACGCGGAGAAAGGACAGGATCGGAATGAAGGAACTTGCGATCGGAATACTGACCCCCTTTCTCGGGACCGCACTCGGTGCCATGGGGGTGTTTTTTTTACGAAGGAGGCTTTCCGGACGCGCGGAGCGTCCGATGAACGGATTCGCGGCGGGCGTGATGACCGCCGCCGCGGTGTGGAGCCTGCTGATCCCGGCGATCGAGCGGTCGGAGGGATACGGGATGCCGGTCTGGCTGCCGGCGGTGATCGGAACGTGCGCGGGCGTTCTGTTTCTGACGCTGATCGACCGCTTTCTGCCGGTCACGGGAGAGGGTCGGCGGTCCATGCTGCTGCTCGCGGTGACGATCCACAATCTCCCGGAGGGGATGGCGGTCGGCGCGGCGTATGCGGGAGCCCTGTACGGAGAGCAGGCGGTATCCGCTTCCGCCGCGTTTGCGCTGGCGCTCGGGATCGCGATCCAGAATCTGCCGGAGGGCGCGATCGTGTCGATGCCCGAGGCGGAGCGGGGGAAGGGCAGGGCGTTTCTGCGCGGCGTCCTTTCCGGCGCGATCGAACCGGCGGGGGCGATCCTGACGCTGCTCGCGGCGGAGCGGATCGTGCGGGCGCTGCCGTTCTTTCTTTCCTTTGCCGCAGGCACGATGCTCTACGTCGTCGTGGAAGAACTTCTGCCGGAGGAGGCCGTGCCCGGGGTGCAAGCGTCCCCGGGGCGGACAAAAAAGCCGGGGACTGGAACGGCGTTCTTCTTCCTCGGCTTTCTTATGATGATGGTCCTTGACGTTGCCCTCGGTTAACCGGTCAGAGGCAAAGAGCGGTCAGCACGTCTCCGAGCTCCGCCGCGCGGAGGGAGAGCGTCCGGGCGGGCGACGAGAGACATTCCCCGAGAGGGAAGGAATCCGTCACCGCGTACAGCTCCGCAAGGGAAAGCGTCCGGCGCAGCTCTTCCCGGTCCCCTTCGATCCCGCCGGAGAGACAGACGGTCGGGACGCCCGCCGCGGCGGCGCGCTTCGCGATGCCGCAGACCGTCTTCCCATAGCGGCTTTGCGGGTCGGTCCTTCCTTCTCCCGTGATCACGAGCGCGGCGTCCGTCAGGATACGGCCGAAGCCGACCGCGTCGAGCACCGCGTCGATCCCCGGCACGATCCGCGCGGAATAAAGCGCCAGGAGCGGGACGGCAAGCCCGCCCGCGGCACCGGAACCGGGGATCCCGGCAGGGGAAGAGGGGAGGAGGGTGACGTAATGCCGCATCCCTTCCTCGATCTGACGGAGCGCCGCGTCGCTCCCGCCCTTCTGACGGCCGTAGACCGCGGTCGCGCCGTTCTCTCCGAGGAGCGGGTTCTTCACGTCGGCGGCGATCCGGATCGGGACGGAGGACAGGCGGGGATGCAGGGAGGTAAAATCGATCCGGCGGATCCGGGCGAGCGTGCCGCCGGTGGGGAGGAACGGCCCGTCTTCCCCGAAGAACCGCGCGCCGAGCGCCGCGATCATTCCGCAGCCGCCGTCGTTCGTTGCGCTTCCTCCCGCGGTGAGCAGGATCCGGTCCGCGCCGCGGTCGAGCGCGTCCGCGATCAGTTCCCCGACGCCGTAGGTCGTCGTCTTTCCGGCGTTCCGTTCGTTTTCCGAAAGGAGCGTGAGCCCCGCTGCCCGCGCCATTTCGACGATCGCCGTCTTTTTTCCGTCCGCGGAGGAGATCATCCCGTATTCCGCCGTGATCGGACGGAAAAGCGGATCGCGGACGGAACGGAGGACGCGCTCCTCCGGTGCCGTCAGCGCCTCCAGCGTCCCTTCGCCGCCGTCCGCGGCGGGAAGAACGGAGAAGGAAAAGCCGGGACCGATCGCGGAGGACAGTCCGTCCCGGACCGCGTTCCCCGCTTCGACGGATGAAAGCGTCCCTTTATAGGAATCCATACAGATCAGAATACGTTTCAGAATGACCGACCGCCTTTCTTCGGGATCAGTATAGCACCGGACGGAGAAAAAGTAAAGGGGAAAACGTGGAACGGTTGACTTTTCGGCGCAGACGATGTATAATCGAAAAAAAGATACGGCAGAAGAGAGGACAGAACGATGGAAAAAACGATCCGGATCGCGGTGATCGGACTCGGGTGCCGCGGCGCCGATCTGACGAAGCACGTGCTCTTACCGATGGGAGCGGAGGAAAACGGCGCGTATTACCGGGTGACCGCCGTCTGCGATTTATACGAAGACAGGACGGCAGCGACTGCCGACGCCGTCGCCGCGGCGACGGGCGTGCGCCCCTTTGAGACGGTCGATTACCGGGAGCTCCTGACGAGAGAGGATGTGGACGCCGTCCTGATCTCCTGTTCGTGGGAGGATCACATCCGGATCGCGATCGACGCGATGAACGCGGGAAAAGCGGCGGCAACGGAGGTCGGAGGCGCCTATTCCCTGCAGGACTGCTACGACCTCGTCAGGACGCAGGAGCGGACGGGCGTTCCCTTTATGATGCTGGAGAACTGCTGCTACGGCAAGCGGGAGCTGATGGTCACCGGCATGGTCCGCGCCGGGCTGTTCGGTACGGTCGTCCACTGCGCGGGCGGATATCAGCACGACCTGCGGCAGGAGATCGCCTACGGGCGGGAGAACCGTCACTATCGTCTGCGCAACTACCTTTCCCGCAACTGCGAGAATTATCCGACGCACGAGCTCGGCCCCATCGCCAAGCTGCTGGATATCAACAACGGCAACCGTCTCGTTTCCCTGACCTCGACGGCGTCTCTGTCCCGGGGTCTGCACGACTACGTACTCGACCGGAAGCCGGAGGATACCGCCCTTGCCGGAGCGGAATTTGCGCAGGGGGACGTCGTGACGACGGTGATCCGCTGCGCGAGAGGGGAGACGATCACGCTGACGCTCGACACGACCCTCCCCCGGTTCTATTCCAGAGGCTTTACGGTGCGCGGGACCCGCGGGGCGTATTTCGAGGACGCGGACGGTTTCTTCTTCGATCACGTTCACGAGAAATATGAGTGGAACGGCAGGGGCATCCGCGACAACGCCGCGGAGTACGAGGGAGAGTGGCTCCATCCGCTCTGGAAAGACTATACGGCGAAGGGCGGACACGGCGGCATGGACTGGCTGGTCCTTTCTGCGTTTGCGGAAGCACTGCGGCGAGGCTGCCGGATGCCGATCGACGTTTACGACGCCGCGTCGTGGATGGCGGTCACCGCGCTCTCGGAGGAATCCATCCGCGGCGGAGGCAAGCCGGTCGGAATCCCGGACTTTACTGGCGGCAGGTGGCAGGACCGCACGGACCTGCCCGATTTCCCCTATTCGCTCGACCGGATCGGCAAATAATCGCTTTTTTGGAAAAAAGAGGTGTTTTCGCCTCTTTTTTTTATATTTTTATAGATGGAAATCAAACAGTTCCTTGCATTTTTTCCGAGAGTGTGATATACTGATTCTATGAATGCTGATTTTTTGAGTATGTCTCCGGAGGAGCTGACCGGGCTGCTCCGCGGGATGGGGGAACCCGCGTACCGCGCGGGACAGATCTTTTCGTGGATGCACAAGGGCGTCCCGATCGATGAGATGTCCGATCTGCCGAAAAAACTGCGGCAGCGTCTTTCCGAAACGGGAAAGGTATATTTTCCGAGGATCGAATGTAAACTGATATCCGGGATCGACGGAACGGTGAAATATCTGTTTGAGCTGGAAGACGGGCAGATGGTCGAGAGCGTCGTCATGCGGTACAAGTACGGCTGCACGATCTGCATCTCCAGCCAGGCGGGCTGCCGCATGGGGTGCCGGTTCTGCGCGTCGACTCTCGGGGGGAAGATCCGGGATCTGACGCCCGGGGAAATGCTCGGGCAGATCCTCTCCGCACAGCGCGATCTCGGGGAGCGGATCTCTCACGTCGTCATGATGGGGATCGGGGAGCCGATGGACAATTACGACAACGTCGTGAAGTTCCTGCGCCTCGTCAATCACGAAAAAGGGCTGAACATCAGCTTCCGTTCCGTCTCCGTTTCGACCTGCGGGCTCGTGCCGCGAATCCTGGATCTTGCGAAGGAGGATCTGCCGATCACGCTGTCGATCTCTCTGCACGCGTCGGACGACGAAACTCGGAGCGCGATCATGCCGGTCAATAACCGCTATCCTCTGTCCGAGCTGATGCCTGCCTGCCGGGAATATTTCGACCGGACCGGAAGGCGGATCTCGTTTGAATATACGCTGATCGCGGGGAAGAACGACACGGTCGGACAGGCAAAAGCCCTGGCAGACCTTCTGCACCGGTATTTCGGCAGCAGCTGTCCGGTACACGTCAATCTGATCCCGCTGAACGAGGTCAGGGAGCGCGGACTGAAGACGAGCACGCCTGCAAGCGTGCGCGCGTTCCAAAAGAATCTGGAAACCATGGGGATCAACGCGACGGTTCGCCGTACGCTCGGTCCCGATATACAGGCATCCTGCGGACAGCTTCGCAGGAGCGCGGCGGAACGGCGGGAAGCCGGGAAGCCGGATACGGATTTTCCCCCAGCGGGAGAAGATCCGGGCAACTGATCGGAAAGGGAGAAAGCGATGTTTTTTTACGGATGTACCGATATCGGCAGAAAACGCCGTACCAATCAGGACAGTTTTGCGACGGTACGCATCTACGATAACGCCACGCTCGCCGTCGTGTGTGACGGGATGGGCGGGGCCAACGGCGGCAATATTGCGAGCGCCCTCGCGGTCAAGGTGTTTACGGAGCAGGTGAAACGTCATCTTGCCTCCCTGAAGCACGAGAACGCGGAGGGGAAAAAGCCGGACGGCGCCGCGATCGTGTCGGGTCTCGTCCGCGCGGCAAGACGCGCGAACGAGGCGGTCTATTTCCGCGCCGGAGAGGAAGAAGCACTGGAGGGAATGGGAACGACGCTGGTCGCCGCCCTGACCGTGAACGACGTTCTGTACGCGATCAACGTAGGGGACAGCCGCCTCTATATGATCGGGAACGGGGAGATCCGCCGCGTCACGAAGGATCACTCCTACGTCCAGTATCTGATGGACCGCGGTGAGCTCAGCCCCGCGGAGGCGGAAAAGGCGGGGATCCGGAACATCATCATCCGTTCGGTCGGAACGGAAGAGGACGTCGAACCGGACGCGTTTACCGAGACGCTCGGGGAGGAGACCTATCTGCTCCTCTGCACCGACGGGCTGACCAATTTCGTGAGTGAAGAGGATATCTGCAGGACGGTCCTCGCGCCCTGCCGGATCGGAGATATCACCGAGACGGATTATGAGCTGGAGGACAAGACCCGCAGGCTGATCGATATGGCAAACGAGGGGGGCGGCGGAGACAATATCACCGCAGTCCTGATGAAGTATACCGCCGCGTCCGACGCGGCGGAGGATGAGAACGTCTGACCGACGGAAGGGAACAGAAAGGGAATCGGATATGGATTCATACGAGAAATACGTCGGCACGGTTCTTGACCGCCGGTACCGGATCGAAAAGGTGATCGGGATCGGCGGGATGGCGGTCGTCTTTGAGGCGACGGACCTTGCGATGAACCGCGTCGTCGCGATCAAAATGCTGAAGGAGGACATCTCCCACGATACGCAGGCAGTGCGCCGCTTCGTCAACGAGTCGAAGGCGGTCGCGATGCTCAGCCATCCCAATATCGTTCAGGTCTACGACGTTTCCGTCCGGGACGACCTGAAATATATCGTCATGGAACGCGTGCAGGGCATCGTCCTCAAGAACTATATGCAGAAGAAGGGCGCGCTTTCCCTGCAGGAGATTCTCAGCTACTCCGAGCAGATCCTGCGGGCGCTCGATCACGCGCATTCCAAGGGCATCATCCACCGCGACATCAAGCCGCAGAACATCATGCTCCTGAAGAACGGGAAGATCAAGGTCACGGACTTCGGGATCGCCAAGCTGCCGAACGCCGAGACCGTCACGATGACGGACAAGGCGATCGGTACGGTCTATTATATCAGCCCCGAGCAGGCGAGCGGTAAACCGATCGATCCCCGCTCCGACCTGTATTCGCTCGGGATCTGCATGTACGAAATGGCGACCGGAACGCTGCCCTTCCAGGCGGACAGCCCCGTCTCCGTGGCGCTGATGCAGGTCAACGAGCAGCCGCGGCGTCCCCGCGATATCGTGCCCGATATCGTGCAGGGACTGGAGCAGATCATTCTCGCGGCACTGGACAAGGATCCCGACCGCCGCTTCCAGAGCGCGGCACAGATGCTGCGTCACGTGGAGCAGCTGAAAACCGACCCGAACTTTGTTTTCCGTACCAAGAAAGCTCCCAAAACGGCGGTGGCACCTTCCCCGATCCGTTCCGTGGAGGAAGTGACGAGGAACCAGCCTGCCGACCGTTCGCTTTCCCGCATCGTAGACTCGAAGGCGGTCTCCAAAAACCCGATGAAAAAGAAAAAGCAAAGCAAGACCATGTTCCCGATCATTGCCGGGGTCACCGCCGCCTTCCTTCTGGTCATGGCGGTCTGCGGTTACTGGCTGATCTCAAAGTTCCTTGACCAGCAGGAAAAGAATCAGGCGAAGACGATCACGGTCCCCGGGATCGTCGGCGAGGTCTGCAGCAGCGAACGGGTCGCGGAGCTGTTCGACCCGACGTATTATAACGTCAAATACGAATATATCCACGACGACTCCTATCCCGAGAACACCGTGGTCGATCAGACGCCGAAACGCGGTGAGACGAGAAAGGTGCAGCCGAACAAGACGAAATGCACGGTCACGCTGACGGTCAGTACCGCCGCGCTGACCGTCCGGATCCCCGATTTTACGATCGAGGAGCACCGCAGCGTCAAGCAGAGGCTGATCGATATGGGTCTCGAAGCCGAAGAGGTGAAGGAATATAATCCCAACTTCGGCAGCGGTCTCGTGATCCGGACCGAGCCCATCGCGGGGACGAACGTCAAGATGGGCAGCAAGGTGACGGTGTACGTCAGCCGCGGCGCCGAATTCATCATGACGCAGGTCCCGCAGTTCGTCGGCCTGCAGGCGTCGCAGGCATACAAGCTGATGCAGAAGGATGACGGCGGGATGTACCTCAACGTCGGAAAAGTGACGGAAGAGTATTCCGAGGACCATCCGGAGGGAGAGGTCCTATGGCAGAGCAAAACGGCGTATTCCTCGGTGCTGGAAGGAACGTATATCGACTTCCGCGTGAGTCTCGGACCGGAACCGGTCGAAACGGAACCGGAGACCGAGCCTGAGACCGAACCCGAGACCGAACCGGAAACGGAGCCGGAGACCGAGCCCGGCGAAGACCCGGAGGAGACCGGACCGGAAGAGACCGAGCCCGGCGAAGGACCGGAAGAGACCGAACCCGTTACCGAGCCCGTTACCGAGCCGGAAACGGAGCCCGAAACGGAACAAGTCGGAGGCCAAGCGGTCTTAGGAAGACAACTGTGGTACCCAACTCCTTGGCTCACAGAACGACATGGCTAC
>JAZLIW010000204.1:0-36146 GCA_045617585.1 Eubacteriales bacterium | reverse complement strand
ACGAAGGCGTACAGCCCCCGGTCCAGCCGGAAAAACGTACGGAAATTGCGCAGACACCGGTCGCACATCGGCCCGGTCGCGTCGGCGAGCAGGCAGTCCTCCGCAAGGAAACGCACCGTGCCGGAATACCGGCTGCCGCGGGAGGAGTTCTCTTCAAACTGCCCCTTCCCGCCGACCTTGACGACGCTGTGCGCCTCCGCCCCGCAGTAATGCCGGACGTAGTCGCTCTTCCCGTAAGAGACGGTCCCGGAATCGCAGAGGACGTCCTCCCCATCCGCAAACAGAAGGAAGCTTCCGCCGTCGTCATGCGCGTGGTTCCACGTAAAGCCGCATCGCACCGCCAGCTCCTCGTCCCCGTCGCGCAGGAACGCGAGCCCGGTCCCGGGATAGTCCTCCCGCGCGGGATAAACGGGCGCTTCCCCGTCGCACGCGAACGCCTCGGGATAGATCAGATCGAGGATCGTATCCGCTTTTTTCAGCTTGGCATAGAACCTGCGGAAATTGACGTCGCCGTATCCGAGCAGCAGGAGCCAGCGCGGCAGCAGATCAAAGACGCCGTTCAGATCGCTGTCCCCGAAATTGACGAAACGGATCTTTTCCCCGTTTTCCGCGGGGACGGAGAGGGACAGGAACGCCGCGGGGATCCGCCGAAGAACGGGGAAATCCTCCGTCCCCTTCCCGAGCACGTTTTTCCGCACGAACAGATACCGGCAGAGTTCCCCCGCACCGTAGTTGAAATACCCGGCGCTCTCGTAGAACATCCCGCGTTCGTCGAAGTTCGGCACCTTGTTGAGCAGGGTCGCCCCGCCGTAGGTGCAGAATTCCTCCAGCGCCCGGTCAACGAGCGGCAGCCATTCCCCGCATTCCGGTTCTTCGTCAAGGATTGAGAGAATACCGATTCCGGCAAACGCGATGCAGACCGCCCACCAGTTATGGCCCATCGAATCCAGCGCGTGGATGCGATGCCCCGGCAGGACCCAGTCCTCGAGCAGGGGGCGGATCCCGAGGCGGATCATCGCCTCGCGGATCACCTTCCGTTCCTCCGGCGTAAACGCGTCGTACATCGTATCGTACGCAAGCGCAAAACCGTAGAGCATCTGGGTCGTCGTAAGCTCGGAATGCCAAGGGACCTTGCGGTCTTTGTTGGCAGGGCCCGCCCACTGCCGGAAAGAGGCGTAATGCAGAAGCGCTTCCTTCATTTTTTCCGCGTATCCGGTCTCGCCTGCCGCGTACAGGACCCCGAAGGTCCCGGCAAACGACATGATCTGCGCACCGAGCTCGTAGAATTTTCCGTGCTGCGTGTATTCCGAGTTGGCGTATTCCTCGGTATAGAGGGGGACGGCCTTCAGTTTTTCCGCCGATATACGCAGGGTCTCAAAAAGCGGAAGGGAGGGGGCCAGAGAGATGATCGCCTCTTTCGTAAAAAGAAGGCGGGGATGAGCCTGATCCATACGGTTTTTCATATCGGTTCACGGTCCTTTTGACGGTTTATTCTTTGATTTCTTCCAGATAACGGAAGGCAAACTGCGAGATCGCGCCGCCCCATCCCTGCGAGGTATCGGTATTGCGCAGGCGGATATAGATCTCGTCGCCTTCGCCCGGCACCGTATCCGCCGTGATCAGGATCACGGAATTGTTGGTGCCCGCGGCACGCTGCGTGCTCATCTTGCTGTAATCCGCGGCAACGGTATATTTCTGCCCGTCGCGCGAGACCTCAACGATATAGTTGGAAACGACGGAGACGGCGATCTGCAGCCCCTCGTACCCGGCGGTATCGAACTTCCACACGATCTGCGCCGCCCTGTCGCAGTAGCGGCTGTTCCCGTTCGCAGCACCGGAGTTCGAGACGATATATTTTTCGTCCGCGCCGCTCGCGTTGACCGGGATCTTCATTCCGTCGACGTAATGCGTGTTTCTCATCGCCGTGCGGTCCCCGCCCCAGGTCACGGTCACCTTTGCCGGGGAGGTGGGCAGCGTGTAGAGCGTAACGAGAAGCGAGCCCGTCTCTTCGTCGAACTGTGCGGCGGCACCCGTCGTTCCGCCGCCCTCGTATTCCGCGGTGACGGACGCCGGGAAGACGCCCTCCGGCGCGGCAATCCGGATCGGGATCAGCGCGTTTTCCGCGGCGTGGACCGTGATCTCGGTTTTGTCGTTCCCTTCGGTCAGCGCGTCGCGCACGCCGCCGTGATACAGCACCCTGGGAGCGGTGACGGTATCCTCCGCACGGTAATAGAGCGCCGCTTCCTTTTCGGCGACGAC
The DNA here is from genome assembly GCA_045617585.1 of Eubacteriales bacterium. Classification (GTDB taxonomy): domain Bacteria; phylum Bacillota; class Clostridia; order Oscillospirales; family CAG-272; genus CAKRZE01. Next base: position 33,887 of record JAZLIW010000204.1, on the reverse strand, counting down.
GGGGTCCTTCACGACCCGCAGGTCGGAGGAAAAGATATCGACGTAGGTCCCCTTCAGCGTATAGGTCCCGCGGAGCGGATAGACCGCGGTGTAATCGCCGCGCTCGGCGAGATAATAATCGGAGGTGACGTAGGAATATTCGGTCGAGGTCAGCGCAAGCTTCGTCAGCCCGCGCATCAGCGCCGCGCCGGACGCGGAAGCACTGAGGTCCGCCGTCGGCAGACCGACCATCACGACGCGTCCCGCGCCGACCTGCGCCTCCATGCCGATGACGTCACCGTTCTTCGTCTCAAGGAAGGGCGTGAACCCGGTGCCGGAATACGCGTAGGTGAACTTATCGCTCCCGACCGTCATCTCCGACCCGTTGAAGCCCTCGGGCGTTCCGTCTTTCCAGACGAGCGTCGACGCTTTTTTCAGCATCCCGACCTGCACGCCGTCCAGACCGAGCTTCGACAGAAGGTCCTCGGTCGGAGAAGAGGGGCTCCACCACGCCTCCGCGTTGTCCAGATATTTGTCCGGTCCGCCGATATATAAGAGCGTTCCGCCGTCCTTCACGAATTCCGCGATCGCGGCGTTGGTCTCCTCGTAGAGCGGCTTCTGATTGTCGTAGGAAACGATGAGGAGAGAGACCCCTTCCAGATCCTTCTTGCTCGTCACGAGCTCCATTGCGCGCGTCTCGACGAGGATCCCGTCGTACAGCAGCGGTGCCGTCACACCGAAGAATCCGTCGCGCGCGTTTTTGCCCCAATCCGTGTTCCCGTTCTGCCAGGTCAGCGTGTCGCCGAGCAGATAGGTGATCCCGGGCGTCCCCGAGGTCATCGAGAACGGCTTGCCCGAGATATCGGCGATCGCGTTGTGGATATTCAGCTGCTCGGTGCGGTAATCGGCGGAAACGTTCATAAAGGAGCGGTTGGTCCAGATGAACTGCCAGCGGTTGATGCCGGAATACATCAGGGAAGCGACGAGCTGCTGATGGCAGAGTTCGCGCCAGTAATCCTCGGTCCCCGTGACCGAGGCGGTATCCGACATGGGATCGCAGAGCGCGTAGAAATCGGCGCCGTAATAGTCGGCGGCGTCAAGATAGGTCCCGTAATCGATCAGACCGTTGATGAAGGTGTCCTTGACGTTCTGCCCCCCGTACCGGAAGGCGGTCTCGATCGTGTTGCTCCAGGTCTGCCCCGTCACGGTCCCGACCAGTCCCGTCCCCATCATGTGGACGTACCCGTCGGTCACGCCGATCGCGGCGTACGAGACCGTACTGTGCGGCGCGACGGCAAAGTTGTCGAACGCCGCGTTTTTCTTATGGATCGCGTCAAGATAGGAACGGATCGCGTGCGTATGCGTCCAGATGTTCAGCTTGCTCGCGGAAAACAGGGAGTAGACGGAGGATGCGGGGTCCTCCCAGTCAAAGCCGTACTGCGCCTCCCAGATCTGCTTGTACCCGTCCCCGTACAATCCGTCTCGGAACATCTCGGGCTCCGCAAAGCCGATCCACCAGTTGGCGTTCTTCGCCGCCTGCGTGAAGAAGGTGCGGTTGTTGTCCTTGATGACCTCCTCCGTCAGGACGACCGAATTCCAGAAGCCGTCCGTCGCCCCGTCGATCCCGCGCTGCAGGACCGCCGGATGCCCGTCCCCGTAGCCCGATTTGTTGGCGGAGGAATCCTGCCCGACGTATCCGTATCCCGCCCTGGAAAACGATTTGACGTAATCCGGCGAGCAGGCGTAGGCATCCACATTGACGTACATCGCGGGCGAATACGGGCGGTCGACCGAGGCGTAGGTCCGGGGCCCGTCGATCTCAACCGCGCCGCGGAAACGAACGTAAAGCCCGGTCTCCGCGTCAAACGTGACCGCGGGAGAATTGATCCCCGACCGCTCTCCGGGGACGAAATTGTCCGCCCACGCGCCGAATACCGCGGGGGGCAGCTCATTTTCGACCAGCGTTTCGCTCTTCGGCTGCGGTCCCCCGGTCTCGGCGGGCTCCGTGTTCCCCGCGTCGGTCTCCCCGGAGGGAGGCGTGACCGGGTCTTTTCCCTGACATCCGCAGGGCAGGAGCATGGCGGTCAGCAGCAGAAGAGACAGCACTTTTCTTTTCATATCCGATACCTTCGTTCCCATGTTTTTCACTGATAGCGTCCTTTCCCGCACGGTCGGAACGTTCTGCGCGGCGGTCTTCGCAGAACGCCGGCGGAAAGCCGTTCTTCCCGCCCTCATCCGCACCGGACCGGCCATGCGTGCCGTCCGGCTTTTCATCTTATGTTTATCCTTATTATACCAACCCCGCCCCCGCTTGTCAATGACCCGCGCCGATTCTCACCCGTCTTCCGCCGCTTTCGGCGTCGAAAACGGTTGACACGGAGAGAAAAAGGTGATAAGATAGGGAAAGAAACGGCGGCCGGTCCGCCCGCGCCGTCAGAAAGGACGCAAGTCATGGAAACGTCAAAGCTGAAGCAGTGCTCCGTCCTCTACGGAACGCTGCTGCTCCTGTTCACCGTCTACCTTCTGCTTGACACCTTCGTGATCCCCCGCCGTCTGCGCCCCGCGGAACCACTGCCTGAGCAGGACGGAGCGTCCGCGCAGGTCACCGTCCTCCTGCCCGAGGATGATCCCGCAAACTACGATTATTTCGATCCGGATATCCGCATCCGTCTGGACTATTACCGTGAATACGGCACCGACATCTACGTAGCCGACGTGCGCGTTTCCTCCGTCGATTATCTGAAAACGGCGTTCGCGGAGGACGTCTACGGGAAAAACGTCCGCGCCCCCGTCTCGGAAATGGCGGAGGCAAACGGCGCGATCCTCGCGATCAACGGCGATTACTACGGCGCGCGGGAAGACGGCTACGTCCTCCGCAACGGCGTTCTCTACCGTGACCGGGCGCAGAAGGACTGCACCGACCTCGTCATCCTGAGCGACGGGGATTTCCTGATTGCGGAGGAAAACGAATGGGATGCGGAGGAGCTTGCCGATCTCGGCGCGTGGCAGATCTTCTCCTTCGGTCCCGCTCTCGTGGAGGATGGGGCGGTCACGGTCGGCAAAAAAGCCGAGGTGCTCCACTCCCTTGCCAGCAATCCCCGCACCGCGATCGGGATGATCGAGCCGCTCCACTATCTGTTCGTCGTCTCCGACGGGAGAACGGAGGAGAGCGACGGGCTTTCCCTCTACGAGCTCGGCTGCTTCCTGCAGTCGCTCGGCGCGAAGACCGCCTACAACATGGACGGCGGCGGTTCCTCCACGATCGTTTTCCGCGGCAGGGTCCTGAACGTTCCGACCTCCGACGGGATCACCATTGAAGAAAGGAGCGTGAGCGATCTTGTTTACGTCGGACAGTGAATTCCGTGAAACCGCGGCAGCCCTCTCCCGCTTCTATCTGCCCGCTTCCCTGCTCGTCCTCCTCTTCGGCTTCGTCTATGAGCAGTTCAGCCACGGCGTCTGGTCGGCGTACATGGTCTACGCCTTCGTGATCCCGCTTCTCTTCGGCAGGCTGTTCTGGCATTATCTTTCAAGCGGAGAAAGCACGCCCCGGAAGATCCCGCGTACCCCCTCCCTCTTCCTCTTTGCGGAAAACGGCGCGGTCGCCGCGCTGACCGTCGGCGCTCTCGTCCGCGGCGTCCTGGAGATCTACGGGACCACGAACGCGCTGACCGTCGTATATCCGACCGTCGGCGGGATGCTCGCCGTCATCTCCGTCCTTGCATGGTTCTTATGATAATACGAAAAAAGGCTCCGCTTCCCGGCAGAATGAAACCGGGAAGCGGAGTTTTTCGTTTGATCAGGAGAGGGAACGGATCGCCGCGACCATCTCGGGCACGGTGATAAACGCGTAGTTCACGCCGTCGTTCCGCAGTTCGATCTGATTGACCGCTGCTGCCACGGCGGGAAGCCGTTCACCCCACGCCTCGACGTTGATCAGGAGGAACACAGTCTTTCCGTTCGCGTTTTTGACCGCGGTGTCGATCGCGTTCACGATATCGGCGGCGGTACGCGCACCGGCGCCGTTATAGTTGCCGACCTCCTCGATCACCACGGTGTCGCCGAAGGTCTCCCTGCGCCCGGTCCGGCTGGAATGCCCGAGCAGCAGCGCGTCGGGTTCGACCTCTATCATAAACTGATCCTTGAGTTCTCCGTTCATTCCGGTCATCGCGTTGTTGTCGCTCAGATCCCAGTAGTTGACCATCGTAAAGCCCGCCTGTCCGATCGCCTTGCGGGTCTGCTCCAAAAATCCGGGATACGCGTCCGCGGGGTACAGAGAGGGATACATATACCCGACGCCGGAGGGACCCTGCAGAAACGCGTCGTTTTCCGTCGCCGTTTCGTAGAGATACCGGAGCGTCAGCGGATTGAACCGCGTGAACAGGGAGGGCAGCGTCCACGCGATCGGATAACTGCCGCGTTCCTTGCTCCCCCACGAGGAGAATAGTTCCTTCGAGCAGTAATGCCACGCGTCTCCGTCGCTCATCATGAAGGAGACGTAAACGTTCCCTTCGTTCACCTCGCAGGACGCGGGGATCGGGCTGACCGGCTTTTCCGCCTTGTATTCCGGGAAGGACGCCCAGACCGAGAAGTTCGCGCCGCCCCAGTCGATGCAGACGACGTACTTCCCGAGGGAGGAGATCGTGCTCACGTAATCGCGCTCGACCTCCCAGCCGGACCAGCCGAGGACCGGGATATTGTCGTCATACTGCCCGAGGATCAGACGCTGTGCCTCAAGACTGTCCGCGTCCCGCGGGTCGACGAAATAGATCACGGCGTTCATCGCCGCGGCAAGGTCGTACGCGGCGGGGCGGTTGTCGGTCGGGCCCGATCTTCCGTCCGGCTTCAGGCAGAACACCATGTCCCGCCGTCTGCCCTCCACCATGTTCTCTCCGATCCAGCGGTTGATCTCCGCGGAGGTCGTTCCCGCGTCGAAGCCGCAGTATTCCGTGATCACGGTCGCGGGGAGGGTGCAGCCGTGCCCCTTCAGGATCCCGTACAGCTCGGTGCTGACCGCCGCGCCGTGCTGCTCCGACGCCATCATCGCCGCGACGTTCGCGGTATCCGGCAGCGCGATATCGTAAACGAAAAGCCCGGTCAGTTCACTGCCGTATTTGGCGTACAGGGCGGCGAACGCCGCGTAATCCGCGCCGAAGGTGCCGTCGAACTTCATCTTGTTCAGCTTGACCCCGGCATCCATCAGGATCTTCCGCTTCATTGCCTCGATCTCGACGCCGTCCACCTTCTCGGAGGAGGGCCCGAGATAGACTCTCGCGCCTTTTCCGTTCAGCACGCCCTCAAGGATCCGCGCGGCAAGCATCCCGTCCACGCTGTTTCCGTCGGTCGTGATCACGTCCAGTTCCGTCGGTGTCTTCATGCCGAAGGAGTTGACTTCTTCGACCGGAGCGGGCGGCTCCGGCGCTTCCGTTCCCGCCGCGGTCCCCGTGTCCGTCTCTCCGCCGCCCTCCGCAGCGCATCCCGACAGGACGGAGCCGAGCAGAAGAAGGACGATCGCTTTTCCGATGACGTTTTTATTCATGATCCGTTTCCTCCGATGACGATCCATTTTCTTTATTCTACCATCATCCGGCGCAGGAATCAATAGCAAAAATGGAAAAACGGAAAAAAGAAGCGGTCTCCCGCGCCTTTCCCGCCCTCTTTCCCGCAGTCTTGACAAACGCCGCGCGGAGGGCTATAATAAATAGGTAATATCATACCGAAAGGAACGCCGTATGAAAAAAATATTCTTATCCGTTTTTTTCCTTCTTTTCTCCTTCTCGTTCCTCCTCACCTCCTGCGATAAAACGCAGCCGGATCCCCCCGACGACACCGGGAAAGAGACCTCCGGAGAGACCGGGACCGAAAAAACGCCGGAAGAAGGCTTTCCTCTGACGGAAGGAACGGTCGCCGTGCGGAACGGAGCGGACGCCGCCCTGACCGCGCGCCTCACCGCCGCGCTGAAGGAGGCCGGCGTCACGGTCGATCCCGAAAGCACGGGGAGAGCCGTGCTGATCGGCGGGGACGACCCCGACAGCCTCGCGGTCGCCGCCGGTCTGAACGACGGACAGTACGCGATCGCCGTCCGGAACGGGAACCTGATCCTGACCGGAAAAGACGGCACGCAGACCGAGGCCGCCGTGACCGGATTCATCCTGAAATACCTGAAAACGGACGCGTCCGCTTCCCTTCCCGAGGGTCATACCGAGACGGGGACCTTCACGGTGCCCGGGGAATACCGGGCCGTCAAGGCGGAAAACGGCACGGCAGCACGTCCCGTTCTCGTCTCCACGGTCTACCCGACCGAGGAACCGGTGATCGCGGATATCATCGCCACCGAGGACTATCAGATCGACCCCACGGGGAAAAAGGACTGCACCGCGGAACTGCAGAAAGCGCTGAACGCCTGCGCCTCCAAGGGCGGCGGAACGGTCTTCCTCCCTGCCGGCTCCTATCTCGTTACAAGTAACGTCAATATTCCGAGCGGCGTCACCCTTTACGGCGACTGGCAGGATCCCGACACGGCGGACGTTCCGACCTACGGGACCGTGATCCTTGCCAAGCCGAAAAGCAAGCTGACGAAGAATGCCAAGCGCAACGCAAGCGTACTTTTCACCCTCAACCAGCATTCCGGAGCGATCGGGCTGACCGTCTATTATCCCGATCAGAAGCCGGATAAGATCAAGGAATACGGTTATACCTTCCACGTGGGCAACGCCCTGACAGCGACGATCAGCAACGTCACGCTGATCAACTCCTACCGCGGCATCGGCGTCAACGCCGGAGCGGAGGGGCACGAGCTGATGGAGCTCAGCCACGTCCGCATCTGCGCGCTGGAGACCGCGCTGGAAATGCACCGTTCCTCCGACGTCGGCTATTCCTACGACGTAAAGATCTCCCCCTCCTACTGGGCAGCCGCGGGCTGCGGTTACGACTGCGAAAAGGTCTCCGTTCTCCGTGACGTCTGCCGCACCTCCGCGACCGGCATCATCCTCGGCGACCTCGACGACGAGACCCTCTCCGAGATCCGGGTCGAGGGTTACGCGACCGGTATCCTGATGAAGACCATCACCGAACGCAGCGGCTTCTGGGGCGTGATCTACGACATGGATATCACGAAATGCGGCATCGGCATCGATATCGAATCGTTTGACCGCGGCAACGGCGCCCTGATCGCAAACGCGCGGATCGAGGGCACGGAATACGCCATCCGCAACCGGGTCGAGACGATGCCGCTCCGCCTCGCCGACTGCAAGCTGACCGGAAAGGCCGAGGGGTATCTCATCACGGAGGACGACAGCCTCGCGGCGTATCCCGTCGTCCACGGCTCCTTCGTCAAGCCGGCGGAAAAGCTGTACGTCTGCGATATCCTCTCGCTGAAGGCGAAAACGCAGGATATCGGTCCCGCCGTGCAGGCGATCCTCGACGAAGCCGGGAAGACGGGCGGCGTGGTCTGGATCCCCGCCGGGGTCTACAGCCTCTACACCCCGCTGACCGTTCCCGCAAACGTCCTGCTCCGCGGCAGCCAGTCGATCTTCACCCGTGACGGCGACGCGAACGCGCCGGGCACCGTCCTCCTCACCTACGTGAACGAGGGCGCCGCGATCACGCTCGGCGAGAATGCCGGCGTCTCCGGCTTCCGCGTCTGGTATCCGTCCTACGATCCCGGCACGGCGCTTGAAAAGCCCCGCACCTCCGACGCGGCGGCGCTCTCCTGCACCGCGATCAAGGGGAACGGAAAAGGCGTCTACGCGTTCAAGACCGTCGTCAACGCCGCGTTCGTCGGCTTTGACTTCACGGGCTGCGACGATCACCTGATCCGCACCTGCCTCGGCTGCTGCTATCTGAACTTCACGCGCACGGGCGGGAAAAACGGCACCGTGGAAGAATGCCTCGCCAACCCGAACTTCATCCAGCGCCGCACGCTCGACAGCCGCTTCGATCCGGCGTACGCAGACAAGACCACGTGGAACCGCTTCCATCAGGGAGAGGCGATCACCGAGCCCGGCTTCGCCCTCCTCCGCGACGATCTCCTGCGCGAATACTGCGTGGCGTTCCGCGTCGAGGACGCGGAAAACCAGAACCTGCTCAACGTATTCATGTACGGCGCGCGCACGCTGGTCGGCACCGAGCGCTCCTCCGCCCTCGTGATCAACGGCACGCAGGACTACCTGAAAGGGACCAACCCCATGTTCGAGATCCGGAACAGCAAGGTCGCCGCGATCAACGCGCTCCGCATCTTCGGCATCTCTCTGATCAACGAGAATTCCGAACTTGATATTTACAACCGCAACGACCGCAACTGCGTCACCGAACGCCCCTATCATTCCTCGGTCGAGTTTGAGGACCACGGGACCGACGTCATCGTCACGGAGGTCATCCCGCTCAACGCCTGCGAAAGCAGCACCGGACTGCGCGTCGCCTCCGTCACGAAAAACGCGGAACTGGTCCACGAAGGAAAGTCGTCGTGGGCACACCTCGGAAACAGCGGCGTCTCTGTCATCTTCGAGTGGACGTTCGACCCGCTCGACCTCACCGATTACGTCCGGGACGGCTACCTCCATCTCTGGGTATACGTCAAGGGCAACACCGGGGAACTCTCCGGTCAGATCGAGCTGACCAGCAGCGGTCAGTGCGACGTCGAAGAGGCAGGCTGGATGGTCGGTTCGGGCAGCTTCCTCACCGGGGAAGGCTGGCACGAGCTCTTCCTGCCGCTGAAGAACTACAGCCCGACCGGCGGCGGGCCCGACTTCTCCGCCATCAACTATATGCGCTTCTATCTGGCAGGCTGTGAAAAGACCGACATCGCGGTCGACGACATCAGCATCGCTCTCGCCTGATCAGCAAAAGACACCGTATCGAAAAAATACGGTGTCTTTTATTAATCAAAGGGATCTCAGGAGAAATTCAGTTCGTCGCTTCCGCCAGCTTCTTTGCGCGGGCGACGTACTCCCTGTATTTTTCCTCGTTTCTGACCGGGTTGAACCATTCCCAGCCGGAGGGGGCGGTCAGTCCGTAATGGAGCAGTCCGATATCCTCGTTAAACAGCCAGGCATCGGAAACCGGTTCTGCCGTTCCGTCCGGCATCCGGAGGATATTTTTCCCCTTGACGAATCTGATCCCGCCGAAGATCATCGGGTCTCCCGTTTCCGTTTCGGTGCCGTCCGGGATCGCTTCCCACTTCGGAAACGCCTCAAACGCTTTTTCAAGCCATTCGTAGCCTTCTTCTTTTCTTCCGCTGCCGAACAGAGCACACGCGGTACGGAAGCTCACGGCAGCGTAGCGCCCGAGCCACGCTTCGGGTACGGTTCCGCCGCCGAAGCTCTCTATCGTTTTCAGACGGAAGAGATTCCACGCGATCGCCTTTTCGGGGACACCCTGGTATCTGCTCTGCCTGCCGAGAAAATGGCACATCAGACGGAAGTTGTTCGTATCGTGGCAAAGGCGGCTCTCTTCGTATTTTCCTTCATTCCACAGCCGTTCCTCGGTCTGCTCTTTCTCAATAAAGCCGTATTCCGTGATCGGCGGCGGGAGGCGGCGGATGCCCGTCTGTTCGGCAAAGATCACGATGTCGCCGTCCTCATCGGCGGCGTATGCGTAATCCGCCGCGCCGAAATAGCCGTCGGTCAGGTCAAGCCCCTCGTACCGGCGCGTCATCCCGTCGGCAAGCGGCATATAGCCCTCTCCGGTCCCGCTGTACGAAGTCAGCTCGTAAACGACGTTTTTCCCTTCGCAGACCTCGTTTTCCGTGCGGATGATCCCGACCCCGTCGGCAAACCAGTAAACCTTTTTCCCGGAGCGGTACCCGAGCCCGTCCTTCAGACCCTCGGAATCGAGCGTGAGCTTCAGACAGTTTGCAAAGGTCCCCGCCTTCACGGTCTTCTCTCCGCCGTCCTCGCAGGTGATCTTCGTGCGGATGTTGTAAACGCCCCAGTCGTATTCCACGACGGGCGAAGCGCCGATTCGCCATTCCTCCGACCAGAGCGCGTTCGCCACGTCGCGAAGGATGCCGTAAACGTCATTGTACAGAAGCGCATCGACGCCGTCGGAGTAGTTTTTCCATTCAAAGCCGTACTGACCGTCATAGCCGGAAAGCGTCACGCGCCCGTTCTGCTTCCGGACGGTATTTGCGTGGAAGAAATTCCAGTGTCCGGTCACGGGACAGCCGGGGCGGAAGGTCGGATCGGTATCGAGGATCCGTCTTGCCGTCGAGGCGGCGGCTTTGGTGTACGCCTTCTGAAACGGAGTCACCGCAAGCGCCCCGGCGCGGTCAATCACGTCGTAAATATCGCAGATCTTACAGCCTCCGCCTTCCGTTTCGGTATAATACTCGTTCGCGATCTGCCTTACCGTGTCGACCCACGAGGTCTCGTCGTAGCCGTCCCGCTCCATTTCCCAGTAGGTGGTCAGGATCACGCGATCCTCCTCCGCGTACGCGACGGCGATCTCCGCGCAATGGCTGACTTTATCGGAAAGATAGTCCCCGCCGTATTCCCAGCGGTTCCCCTCCGCAAGGGGAAGAAGCCCTTTTCCGCCTTTGATCTCGTAAGCGTTCAGCGTATGGACGGTTTTCACGCCGTTTCTGACGTGTTCCTGCCGCACGATGCCGACGCCGTCCCGATACCAGGTGCGGTAGACCGTCTTTCCGCCCCAATCCCATTGCCTTGCCTCGAAAAGCGCGCAGTTTTCAAAGCGCCCCGCGGGCGTTTCAACGGTCTCTTTGTCCGAGAGGAAGGAAAGCGTCGTTCCGTCGGAGCCGGTCAGCGTCCCGCCGAGCGAAAGACCGGCAAAGAAGAAGCTGTCACAGCGGGCGGCATTGCGGATCAGCTCGGACGCCTCCGGGTGCAGAAAGAGTTCCCCGTACCATTCGCCGTATTCTCCCTTCCAGTACCGGAGCCCGCCGTCGATCACGCGGCATTCCTCCGCCCGAGCACCAAGCTCGTAATTTTTCTCCGGAAGCGGTTTGAAACGCGCCGTCTTCCGCTCCGCCGCCTTCCGTACGCCCGGCAGCAGCGCGAAGGTGAGACCTCCGCGGGAGAGGAGCGTTTCCGCCTTCGCAAGTGCGGCAAGCCCTTCCTCCGTTTTCCCGTCCCGGAGAAGCTGACTTCCGAGGCGGAACCATTCGGTGCCGAGAAGCTTCGGGAAGCCCGCCTTTTCGAGGCGCGGGATCTGCTTGTCGCGGATAAATTCGCCCCGCGCGTCGCCCCAGACCTTGTTGTCCTCCTGCTCGACAAGGAAGCCCATGACCTCCTCGTTTTTGCCCGCCTCCGCAGCTTCTGCGATCCGGGCGAGCATCGCGTCGTTCTTTTTGCCGGGGAGCCACCACCAGCCGCGCATCAGCACGTCGGCGAGCGCGTGCTGTTTTTCGGCGCACTCGGGAAGCTCCTCCACCTCGCGCAGCACGTCCCGGTAGATCGTTTCAAACCCGCTTTTGTCGTTCGGGAGCTGCCAGAGCTTGAGCTCCTCGACCTTTTTCATCACACGCCGTACCAGCGTGTCACCGTATTTTTCATCCATTGCACATAATTCCTTTCTGATCTGTTTTCTACCCTCGTGAAGCTGCCATTTGACCGTTCCGGCGGAAATGCGCATCCGGTCGGCGATCTCCGCGACCGAAAGCCCCTCGTAATAATGGAGCCGGATGATCTCTCCGACCCGCCCGGGCAGTCTGTCGACGCTTGCGCCGACCTCGTTCCGCTCCTCGGTTTCCGCGTAGAGTCTCTCCGGGTCCTGCGAGATATCCCCGTCAAATACCGTATTTTCCACGGTTTCCAGCGGCAGAAAACGGCGGTAACGGGAAATCATATTCAAGGCGCAGTTTTTCGCGATCCGGCAGACCCACGCGCCGTACTTTTCGGGCTCGGTCAGCGTATTCAGCTTCATCCACGCAGAAACGAAGGCGTCCTGCGCCGCGTCCTCGGCAAGAAAACGGCTTTTCGTGACCGACGCCGCCGCAAAGATCACCCGATTCTGATATCGGGTCACAAGGACCTCGTAGGCGGTCTGTTCCCCCGCAAGCGTCAGAAGCACGAGCGTTTCGTCCGGTTCGCTTTGCAGATAATTCATACGCGGTCTCCTTTCTTTTTCGGAATATTCCGTTTTCGGTACCTGTCTTATAGACACGCGGGAGCCGGAAAAGGTTGGGCGATCTGAAAGAAATTTTTGTCTGTCCCAATTTTTCGGCATTCAATGCCTGCCGAAAGCCGCGGTCAGATCACGGAAGCAAGTACGTGCATCCCCAGTATAACAGAAAAAAGCGGTTTTATCAACCACGTCCCGTTTCCAATTTTTTCTTGACAATCGGACGCCCCGGCGTTACAATGATAATACTCCATTACCGAAAGGAACGGGAACGAACATGAAACGAATCAGACGAATGCTGACGGCATTCCTTGCCGCCGCGACGCTCTTTGCCGGCTTTCTCCTGCCGGGCGCTTCCCCCGCGGTCTTCGCGGAGGAGGGGACGGTCTTTGACCTGACCGTGCAGCCCGGAAAGGACGAGACTGAGCTGAATTTCAACTGGATCACGCGCGGGCAGCCCGCGGACGCCTACGTCGAGATCGCGCCGGTCGGCGCCTCCTTTGACGAAGGAAAAACCGTGTTTTTCGGCTCGTCCAAACGGATCGGCTCCTACGAGACGGTGGACGGCGAACGCGTCTATCGCTACGAAAACAAAGCGACGGCGACCGGGCTCACCCCGGGCAGATCCTATCTCTACCGCGTCGGCGACGGGAACACCGTCTCCGAGCGCCACGTCGTGACCCTGCAGGAGCGGAATTCGATGCGTGCCTATATCGTCAGCGACGTCCACGTGATCGAAATGGAATCGTGGCACAAGGAGCTGCCGGAATCGGTGGAAAACTGGCAGATCACCCTCTCCCAGATGCTCGACCGGGACGAGGCGGGGCTGATCCTCTCCCTCGGCGACCAGATGCAGAACACGACGCGGAACGACTATCTCGACGGCTTTTTCGGCGTCGAGGGGCTTGCCGATACCTTGTTCGCACCGATCAACGGCAACCACGATCTCTCTCCCGCCTCGGCAAACCTGCCTTCTTACGTCAACGTCCCGAACGCCGTCTACCCCGGCTCGATGGGGATCAGCGACTATTATTTCAAATCGGGCAGCGTCCTGTTCGTCATGCTGTCGATCACCGATATCAATTTCGACGAGGTCGATCACGGAAAGACCTTTGAAGAGGCGATCAAGGCGTATCCCGACTACGACTGGCTGGTCGTCGGCTTCCACGAGGCGATCTACGGTTATTATCTCAAGGGCTACGCCGCATCCAGCGGGGACGCCCTCGATTACTGCAACGAACAATACGAGAAGTTCATTTCTCTCTTCGACCGGTACAAGCCCGACCTCTGCCTGACCGGGCATTCCCATTCCTACGCCCGCTCGTATTTCATAAGGAACGGCGAAGTGCTGGATACGGAGACCGACGAAGACGGCGCGTATCTCTCGCCGGAGGGCACGCTCTACGTCAACATGGGGACCTCCTCCCGGATGAGCGAGTTCGGAACGCAGGACCCGACACCCAACTGGCCGTGGAGCTTCATTGAATATTCGATCCACGGGCACGCCTCCTATACCTACGCGCTGCTCGAGGCCGAGGGGAACGACCTCCGCCTCGAGGTCCGCGACAACCTCTCCCCGGATAAGGTCCTCGACACCGTGACCGTCCGCAAGGATCTGGAAAGCAAGCACGCCGCGCAGACCGAGCCCGTGACCGAGGGACAGACCGCTGCGGAAACGGACGCGGCGACCGATCCCGCGGAGAAACCGGAAACCGGGGGAACGGGCACCGCAAAGATCCTCTTCTTCGTCACCGGCGGGATCGCCCTGCTGCTCGGAGCCTATACCGCCGTAACGTTCGTCAAAGCAAAAAGAAAGGGATGAAAGCATGAAAATCACGAAACGTCTTCTCACGGTCTGCCTTTCCCTTCTTCTCCTGACGGTCTCTCTTATCCCGGCGTTTCCTGCCGCGGCAGAGGACGACGCGCCCGCCTCGATCCCCTACATCGACGGAGACGGGACCGCCTCCTCCGGCTGGACCGGTGTCCGCCACCGCACGAAGTCGGACGGATCGGATGAAAAGATGATGGTCCCGGACAGCGCGCATTCCATGGCGGCGGTCAACGGGTTCCGCACCGAGCTGCTCGATTATCCCACGCGCTGCACCATCCGCGTTTCGGGTTCCGGCTACGATGCAGGCGTCCGGGTCGACGCGATCCCGACGGAAAACCTCGCGTTCTCCTTCTGGGTCTACGCGGAGGAGGAAGTGAAGCTGAACGACGACTTTTACCTTGAGATCGGCGGCGCAAGCGACGGCGGTTGGTATATGTATCCGGCGTCCGGCGCGTTCTCGACCGGGGACCGCACCCTGCACGAGGGCTGGAACTACTTCTTCATGGACTTCGGCAAGGCGATCGCGGGCGACAAAAGCGCTGGGACCGTGCGGTATACCGAGGGCAGCGGCGCGTTCCGTGCCGCCGGTGGCTCCCCGGACGACCCCTGCGAAGGCTCCTACATCTATTTTGACGTTTACAACTGCTGCGTCACGGGCGGTCAGGAGCGCGTGAACCTCTGGTTCGACGACCTGCGCTTCCTGAACACCGCAAAGCTGGACGAGGCCGTGCAGAACGTGACCGACGGGGAATCGCTCCGTGCCGCCGCCGAAAAGGGCGCGTGCGGGACCGTCCGCGTCACCGACACGGTAAACGACGCGGAAACGGTCACGGTCAGACGCGATCTCAGAGTAGAGCTCGGCGGCGCAACGGTACGCACGGCGGATGGCCCCGTCTTCACGGTCGACGGCGCGTCCCTCACGCTCGTGGGCGGGAAAACGGAGCGCACCGGCGCCTCCTGCCTCGTCTCCGCGGTCAACGGCGCGCACGTCCGTCTGGAGGGCACGATGACCGCCGTCGGCTTCTCCGAGGCGATCCTGCTGACCGACGCCTCGTCTTCCGTTGACCTCAGCGCCGTGACCTTCGCTGACGCCGCGGAAGGAACGGTCAACGCGGATATCACGGTGAACGGCAAGAGCGTCCGCCTCGCCGCGCGCGTTCCTGCGGGAGACCCGATCCCCGCCCTCTCCGCCTTCGAGCGGTATTCCGACGGGACCTACGACTATTACTACCGAATCAGCCCCGTGCAGGATCCCCATCCCGACACGGAGCCGGAATCGCAGCCCGGCACCGATCCCGCCGCAAAGACCTCCGACGTCTTCTGGATCGCCGGGACCTGCGTTTTCTCCCTCCTGATCCTCGCCGAGATCCTTCTGCTCGTCCGGCTGAAAAAGAAAGCCGCGTAACGAAAAAAGCATCAAAAAACTCCGTCCGGTCTCCGGACGGAGTTTTTTAAGTGTTTTTCCGTGTTATTCAGGTCGTGTGCTCTGTCAGGTTTCCGTCGGAATCGACGTCAACGAACGCCCACATATCCTCGACCGCCGACGCGGGAGCCGCCTGCACCGCTTCCGCGATGATGACGAGCGTCTGCCTGACCGTCGTCGAATCCGGCGCGAGGTAGGAATAGGTGCTTTCCGTCAGAACGATCGGATGGTTCGCGGGATCGGCAAGCAGCTCGGGCGTTTTTTCACCGGGCGCGACCTTGCCCACGTAATAATAGGTCTCGTTGTCCTCGTCGTAGAGCCAGTTGTCCTCGTCGTAGACCACTTCCGGCATCACCGACTGCTTCCCGACGATATTCCCTTCGGAATCGACCCAGTAGGAGACCAGCCGGAGCCGGACGTACTCGTTGATATTGCCCTCGTTTTTGACCTTGACGCTCGTTTTGCTCGTTCCGTTAAAGGTCTCGACGACCGAGCAGGGGACCCGCGCTTTGACAAACTCGTTGACGACGTCCCCGGTCTTATGGAACATATAGGCGTAGACCGTACCGACCGCGGCAAGAAGAAGAACGAAGGAGAGGAGGATCATAAGGGGGAGAAATCGTTTTGTTTTCTTCACGGTGTCGCCCCCTTCGTGTTGGTCACGCGTTCGCTGCTGCCGTTGAGCCATTTTTCCGTTGCGGCAGGATCGTCAAAGGTCACGGTATGCGAGGAAGCGGTGACCGTCACCGTCTGGGCGGTATCTTCAAACCGGTGTGACCAGTCGTTGATCTGCGTTATGGTATACTGCCCCTCCATGACCCGGAGAACAGCCACGCTCTCGGATGCCTTCATCGTCACGTATACGGTGACGCCGCTCGTATCGTTTTTGATCTCGTAAACGAAGATCTGATCGCCGATGCCCTCGTTTGCGGAGGAACCGGCAGCTCTCCGGATCACAAGATCGGTAAGCAGAGGCGTGAACTTTGCGTAGAAGATATTTCCGTCGGAGCCCTGCTGACCGTTAGCGACCAGCCTCCCGATCTCGGGATAGACGAACGGGCCCAACGCCGCGGGAGTGGTTTTCCCGCTGTCGGTATAGGTCGTGCCCTTCCCCGTGGGGTTCGTCGCTGCGTTATAGGTCGCGGGGACCGTGCAGTCCGCGTCAACGAACCAGCCCTCAAACTTGTAGCCGACGCTCGCGGTCGCGGTCGAACCCGCGAAGGCGCTGCCGGACTCGATCGTTTCGATCGTGTTGTCCAGCGTTCCTCCTCCGCCCGACCAGACCTTGTACTGCGCGGTGAACTGCTCCCTCGTATAGAAGAAGACGATATAGTTCTGCGCTTCGTTCGGGGTGATATCCTTGGTGATGGAAAGTGCGGTGACGCAGACGTAGCCGTCGATCGTTTTTGCATTTCCGGTGAAGTCGGTCTCGTACAGCGCGGTACCGGATTCGGTCGCCGCGAGCACGCCCTTCGCGGTATCGACCGTCGTGTAAGTCGCGAGATCCGCGGCTGCGATCGAAGTACCGTAAAGGAGATGGTAGATCTTATAGGGATAAGGCTTGCGCTGATAGAAGAGGAAGACGTCCGTACCGTCCGTGACCGGCGTGATGATGTACTCGTAATCCCCGGTCGTACTGTTCTGCGTCAGGGTCAGCGTCGTCGCGTCGGCGAATTCGACCACACCGTCGAATTCCACCGTGCGGGCGGGGCTTCTGATCAGTTCAAAGCCGGCGAAGTCGATCGGAATGATCGGGATCGGGGTATCCTTATCGGCGATACCGTCGATCCGGGACGCGGACTCGGTGAATTTATCCGAGAACGTGTAGGTCCCGTATTCGTCGCTTGTCGGATCCGTATCGAAATTGACAACGAAATCCGAGGCATTCAGCGTTCTGCTCGCTTCGTCGGAGTTCTGCAGCAGGAAGTGGACGGTGTATTTTGCGGAAGAATCGTTCGGCGTATAGTAGAAGGTGATCACGTTCTCCGGAGACGCCTTAAAGTGCCCCGGGTTCGCCGTGTCGGGAATGACCGCGAGGATGCACTGCTTGTAGAACGCGTCGGGCAGATAATCGGTAAAGGGTCTGAAACGCTCGGTCACGACCGCCTTCTTGGTGGTCTTCTCTATGTCGGCGATCGGGTCCCCGCGGGAATCAAGCATCCGTTCTCCCGTCGTCGTGTCGATATAACGGATCCAGTAATCCACCTCTTCCACGTAGACGTAACGGAAGGTGAATACGTTCGATCTCGGCTCGATGCTGTTCTCCTCGTACACCATCGTGATCGAGTGAGAGGCGGGCATCGGATAATAGCCCTCGTTGAAGTCCGTCGTTCCGTCGTCGTAAAGCTGATGGTAGTTTTCCCCTGCCTTCGCGGCAAAGGTGCGGGTCGTGCCCTGATACGCGTAGCCCTGCGTCGCGTCGGCAATAACGCGGTGCCAATGGTAGGTATCTCCTTCATCGAGCAGACAGATATAGGTCCGCTCGTCGGTGCCGACCGTCACGGTCTTTTCGCGGTTGACCGCCGTCTCGGACGCCGTGCCGAGTACCGCCAGCCAGTCAGCGTCTATCTCATTTTCGTCGAGGGCGTAATGGATCGCGTAGGGCTGCGCGGTATGCGTGCCCCAGTCGGCGTAAATATTCATATCGCCGTTGATCGGCATATCCAGCGGCGTAAACGCTTTTTTGGATTCGTTCTGAATATAGAACCAACCGGCAAAGTCATATTCCGACGTGGAACCGCCCGGGTTGGTCACAAGCAGTTTATCGGGGTTCGGAATGGATCCAACGTACTTGCCGTGTTCCACGAGGCGCGTATACTCCTCGTCCGGCATCGTTTGCTTGACGTAAACGAGGGATTCGTCCGGCGAGCCGCTTTCGACGCTTGCTTCATAGGCAAGCATATCGTCGTAGGTCTCGAAGAAGCGGACCGTGTGCCGTACGGGCGACCATTTCGCATGGACCGCAAAGCCGACCGACGGCATTTTTTCCGTACCCTTCAGTTCTGACCCGGCGTAACAGCCCGCAGTCGTATACCATCCGTCAAATACGTAAGCATTTGGTTCCAGCGTCGACGGATAGGGCGGGGTTCCTATGTTTTCTACGTAAGGCAATATACTCGTTTCAAACGGAAGTTCTATGGAAGATATTGTACTCCCGTCTACGTTGAAGATATCGAGCTTGTATTTGCTGCGGTCGTAATACATGCTGACAGTTGCGCCATTGCCGAGATTCTCACTGTCGGTGTTTATTCCGATCGCACTGCTGCCGTTGTAAGCGGCGGCTGCAACGAAACCGTCGATCGCAAAGAAGTCCTCAGGACGTGTCCAGATGCCGAAGTTGACCTCCAACGTCCCGTTTTGCATATAGTATTTGTAGTTTTTGCCGTCGCGGGTCACTACTCCGGTCTCCCCGGGCAGACACTCTATGTAGTAATTATAATAGCGTTTGGGGTTCGTAGAGTCCGTATAGTTAAACGTAATATCACGGTCCGTCATGACCGCAAGGAACGCAAGACGCTCATCCAACTGCGAGTCGTTTACCGGGGTCCAGGACGCCACCTTTCCAGCTTTCGGATAAGTAAGCCCGTCTTTTTCCGTCGTAAAATTCCATTCATCAACGATCGTCTGTCCGTACTTGGCTTGAATGATTTTGACGATCTTGCGCGTTCCGTCATCGGTAGAATGACTATGCTCCGGTTTCGTGCAGATCAGCCCGTAAGGGCAATCCGCAGTATGGACGTGGCTCTCGGTAAATCCGCAGATCAGGCATGCATCATTGTGTGTATGGTGATCCGGATTCGTGCATGCGAGAGCGTTGCATGAACCGTCGCCGTGAGCATGAGCGGTTTTGCCGCAGCCATAACAGAAGTCGTTATGGGTGTGCTCCTGTATCCCGCAGCCGTAGGTACAATTGCCATCGCCGTGTGAATGCACAGCTGCACTGCACGTTTGGGTGAACGTAAGGTTGTTGAAATAATAATACGTTGTTTTTACGCGGTCAGATCGAATAGTATTGTTAGCGTTTCCACCATAGTAGAGAGGATGAAGTTCATCCCCGATTTTTACACACACCGGGCTATTGGCCTGAGAGTTGTAATACAGTGTGACACCGTTAATAGTAACGGTCGCTATTTTTTCGTAGTTGGTGACCGACGTGCTGATATGAACGTCTTGATTGGCGCCATTGGGATGATATGTGCCGCCGACAGTATAGCATGCAAGCGAATGATTGTGCTCCTCCGTCGTGCAGCAGGCGGCGGTATGCGTATGTGCCGTTTTGCCGCAGGCATATTGGCACGCCTCGGAATGGACGTGTGCCTCTTTGCCGCACTGGAGGCAGGCATCGGTGTGGGTGTGCTCTTCCAGCCCGCATTTCGTGTAAACGCAGGTACCGTCGGTGTGGGTATGTGCGGTTTTGCCGCATTTGTCGTACACGCAATGACCGTCACCGTGAGTATGTTCCGCGCCGTGGGTCGGGCAGTTGTTCAGGTTGCAAGTTCCGTCACCGTGAGTGTGCGCCGTCAGCGTGCAGCAGGTACCGTCGTGCTTGTGATGGGTAGTGCAGGCGGTGGCGGCAGTAACGGAGGTATAACTGTTATTTCCCGGATTGGTCAGCGTGCCGCTGAAGGAGATACCGCCTATCGAGCCTGTGGTATTGCCGGATGCGTTGCTGATATAGTACCAGGTGTCGTTAACGTAGAAATAGTTGTAGTAAACGTTATCGCTGCCACCAATCAGATGCCATTCGTAATAGTGATAGCGATAAATGGTACCGTTCACCGGGTTGTCAATTTCGCCGGTATAGTTTAGGTTGTTCGTGCCGAGGTTTTGGCTTGTGTAGCAAGCAAGGGTGTGGGGTGCTTCTATCTTGCCGCAGGAATAACAGGCAGCGGTGTGGGCATGATCCGGCTGACCGCAGTTTCTGTTGGCGGTAACGGAAGTAGACTGACCGTTTCCCCCGGGACGAGCAAGATTCCCGCTGAACGATATTCCGCCGGTAGATCCGGAAAGAGCGCTGTTATTGTTCCCGGTATTCCCAATAAAATACCATGTATCATTATAGTAGAAGAACGTGTAACAGTTGGTGTTGTTCCTGCGATAGCGATAAATCGTGCCATTGACCGGATTATTGATGTAACTCGCGTATTCTATGTTGTCGTTGGTAGTGGAGAGACTTTGGCTCGTATAGCATGAAAAATCGTGCGCGTGTTTGGAACAAATCAGATAGTTACAGTTCGTTCCGTTGTGAACGTGTTCCGGCAAGTCACAGCACGCATCCGTATGAGTGTGGACCGTGACGGAACAGCACTCGTCGCCGGTATGGACGTGTACCTCTTTGGCACAGCAGGCGGCGGTATGCGTATGCTGATAGTCGGCGGCAAAACCGCAGTTATAGCACGCATCCGTATGTGTATGTGCCTCTTTATCACATTCGAGCAGGCACGCCGAAGTATGCGTATGTTCGGGAAGAGAACAGCAGTCCTCAGTATGGGGCACTTCCTCCAGACCGCAGCCGTAGCATGCCAAAGTATGGGAATGCAGATTGCAAAGATAGTCGTAACAGTCGTCTGTATGTGTGTGCGGCTCAATTTGACAAGCCACTCCGGTATCACGCAAGGTAATGGTATGAATCCTGCGTTTGTAGTAAACGTTGACTGCAGAGGAACCGTCGCCCTCAACAAGCACGTCGTTGTCGGCATGACTGATCTCAAATTGATTATAATCACCTGTTTTGAGCGAAGTCGGAAGATCCTTGTATTTTTGAGTCTGCGTAACGTAATTTTCACCGACTTTATAGATCTTATCCGTATCTCCGCCCACATAAGAAGCCGAAACAGCATAGACCGTATCGGAACCCCAGTAGGAATAGCCGTTGTCATTGGCATTTTCCTTCCAATAAAGGATCGTGACGTTCGAGTTGGTCACCGTCCAGATCGCTTTATATGCGATGGTGCAGGATTCGATAGTACCGATAAAAGAGTTGGGATCGGAAGTTGCCTCATCCGGTGTTCCGTCACCGTAAGAATCTGCGAGGCGGAAAATCGCGTTTTCATACTGTACTCCGCCGGGAGTAGTATAGTTCCGGGTAAACGACGACGGGCTTCCGAGTTCAACGTACTCCTGTGCCGTCATCGTCTGAATGCCGACCTGCGTCTCAACTCCGTCGACCTTGACATAAACATTGAATTCGTAGGTGGTGACCTCATCCCAGCCCATGAAAACATAACCGGGGCGTGTCGGCGGCGTCACGACGAAGGACGACCCGTAGCGGGCATAGATCGGCTCAACGCCGTAGCCGCCGTTCATATCGAACTTGATCAGATAGTAGTTTCTGTCGTAATAGCACTCGAATACGGTGGAACCGTCCGCGGCGACAGCCTCGGGATAGTGGTACAAAGGCGTAAAGCCGAAGTCGTCGACGTTGCCGTAGTAATCGTTGACCGGCTGCTCCAGTACCTCGTCCGAAACGATCGAGCCGGTCTTTGCGAGACCGTTATAGGAGATCGCCGCGTTCAGGGTATAACCGTCGTCGTTGATATTCTGGAAGTAGTAACGAACGGAGAACGGGACCTCGATCGCCTGATAATACACGTTGATCACGACGTCCTCGAAGGGGCCGGTCACAGGATCGAACGAGACGTGGATGATCGAAGCGTCCTCCGTGGCGGCGGAGGCGATCACCTGCGTATTCAGCGCGGTGAGCCACGAAACGTCCGTTTCAACGAGGGAGGTCACGTCGTCGATGAACGAACCGGTCGTTCCGTCGTAGGTATAGGTCCGGGTCTCGCCTCCGACGGTGACCTCAAACGTATCGCCGTCCGTGGGAGCGGCATCGCCGGCGTCCCCGGTCCAGAAGGGCGCGTAACCGATATTGGTCGGGCTCAGGACGTTCTGCGAATAGGTGGAGTCGCCCGAAAGCGTCGCGGTAAACGGAGAATACACGCTCTTGGTCGGGTCTTCCCCGTCCAGATAGTTGATCGTGATGGTGATCCCGCTGCCCGCGGCAAGGAAGCGCTTCGGCTCGTTCGGGACGTACTCCTCGCTCTCCTCCGACGTCGGGTCGGTCACGAGAACGAAAACAGGTTCGGAGTAGATACGTCCGAACTCGGTCTCACCGACCGCACGGAGATACGCACCGCCGAACTCGTTGAGGATCGTATAAAGGAGCGGATGCGAGACCTCGATCGTCTTTTCGTTCTTATCGTAGATCTTTGCCCAGACGTTGTTTTCGGCGTCGGCAAGGACCTGCCAGCCGTACGCCGAAGGAGTAAAGTTCTCCGCGACGGCGGTCAGATCCGTCTTTTCGTTTTTCGGGAGCTCGATCTCCGTGACTTTTTTCTTTCCGTCCGTCACGTATAGGTCCGGTTCTCCCTCCGCGAATATTTCCAAAGGAAGGACGTCCGAGAGACACGGGACCAGCATGCAGACGCAAAGAACAAACGACAGAAGCCGTTTGAAAAAGCCCGTTTTTTTCATGGTGCGTCCTCCTTTTCCCATAGCGTTCAATAAAAAATCATTCATTTCTTTTTTATGCCTTTAATGTGTGCTCACCTTTGCCCACGCTGCCGCCGCAAGCGCGGCGTCCGACGCATACGTGCCGCCGATCCCTCCGACCTGCATATCGATGCCCTCGAAGACGATCTTCGGGAGATTTGCCGTCAGGGAAAGGGTGTCCAGTTCCGTGCGGAGCAGATCGTCGTCAACGGCGATCACGCTGTCCTTGATCAGCGGAATATCGTCCAGTTCCTCCAGCGCCTCCACGACGCGGTAGTAGACCTTTTTCCCGTCGGTCTCCGTCTTCAGGTACGTCCACTGCGCATTGTCGACCGACCAGGTCAGACTTGCACCGGTCGAGCCGCCGCACTTGAAGCCGTAATTTCCGTCCGCCGTCCAGTGTACCGCGTCCACGGTCAGAAAGACGACGCTCGTCGCCTCGGAAGCGGGGAAAGAAAGCAGGGGATTCTTGCTGATCCCGACGCCGGGGGTAATGATATACTGACTGCCGGTGGATTCCGTGATCGTCACGGCGCCGAAGCGGATCACTCTTGCCTGATCCCGGGCATCGTCCTGCGTCAGGTATTTCGCCCAAAGACCGCCCATCAGTCGGATCGAAATCACAACGAGGCACAGAAGCACCCCTGCCGTCAGCATCATGATCTGACCGGGGGTATGCTTTGCTTTTCCGTTCATTGCGCTTTCTCTCCTTTCTGCTTTCCGCGGTTTACTGCTCTTTGTTCTGCTGCTCCGCCTGCAGCCGGCGGATCTCTTCCTTGATCTCGTCCAGTTCCCTGTCGCCGGACTCTTTTTCCTTCCGGAACGAAAGCTCCAGCAGGATCAGCGCCGCGGCGAGGATCAGGATCGTGCCGACCGGGGACTTCATAAAGCGGACGAAGCCGCCGACGCCGCCGATCTTTCCCACGTATATGCCTTTGATATCCGAAACCGTGATCGGATCGTCCTCGGTATTGTTCGCGTCACCCTTCGTCGTCACCGTTTCCCCGTCCAGAGACATGATCCGATGCACGACCGAGGAGCCGTGCGACTGATAGACCACGATATCGCCGACCGTGAAGGTCTCCGCCTTTTTGACGAAGATCAGATCGTCCACATGCAGCGTCGGTTCCATGCTGCCGGACAGCACGATCGAGGCTCCGACGCCGAACGGCATCGGCATCCCATTGCCGACCAGACTTTCCGCGTTCAGGAAATAGACGTTGATCCCGAGCAGAACGCCCGCGACCGCAATCACGATCCCGCGGAGCAGACCGGACAGCAGCTTCTTATTCTTTTTGACCATACTGACGCGCTCCGGATTTTTCATGGACCGCCGGGGGTCCCCGTTTCCGCCGTGATCGCCGTTTCTTCCTCTTCGTCCTCCTCGCGCCTGCGGTCAGAGGAAAGAAGGATGATCAGCATTACGAACGTCAGGACCATCACGATCAGCCAGAAGAGCATCTTCGTGTCGTCGCCAGTCTGAGGTGCCGGTTCGCCGCCCTCGTGGTCGATATTGCATTCCGCGACCGTCGTGATAACGATCATGACGGAGACCTCGTTTTCAAGCGTCGAATCCCCGAGGAAGGTATCGTATTCGTCCTCTGCCTCGCCGCCGCGCTCAAAGGGCCATTCCCATTCGATGATATAATCGGCAATGTAGCCGCCCGAGATCGCGCCGCTCCGATGGATCCCGCCGACGTCAAGGATCGGGACCATATCGTCCGCCGTACCCGCAAGGTACTCGCCGGTATAATCCATGAGCCGGGCGTTGATCGGGATCATTTGATCGGTCCCCGTCACGTAGGCGTCGACCGTCATCTCGTAGTCGAGCGTACAGGTACCGGTATTGAGCAGCGTGAAGGTGTAGGTATTGGAGGTGCCGGGCGCGATCAGCCGCTTGGAGCCGTCCCCCTTGACGGTGCAGACGTTCTCACCGTTTTCATAGGAGAACTTGAAGAGCTCGATCCCGGTATCGGTCGCCCAGATCAGCCCCTCCTCGTCGTCCACGTGGAAGCCGTGCTCGTAGGACGCGGGACGAAAGCCGGTTGCTGCCGAGGGAAACGTGCCGGAACCTCCGGCGGAACCGCCCGAAAGAAACGAGGTCTGAGACGCGCTGATCTTCGCGGGCTCCGGCTTTTTCGTCACGGTCAGGTGCGTGTCGCCGGATTCCTCGTTCAGCGGGATATACTGCCGCTGCTTCGCGGCAGGGGAAAAACCGACAAGACGGCTGCCGAGCATGATCACGGAACACGCCTCCAGAAGCAGGAGGAGGATCAGTGCGATGCTCAACGGCCGGATACCGCTATTCAGTTTGACAGAACGGTAACGGTTCATGAAAATCCCTTTCGGTAAAAATACGGTTTCTTCCGTTTGATAAGGGTCCGGAAACCGGTTCTCCGGGCGCTTGTCAAGCGGAATCCCCCGGTCCGGCCACGTCGGACCGGGGGAAATCAGCGGTTAGTTGATACGGTCAGCAGATATCACTCGGATTCAAAGATCAGTCGATCTGAGTAGCGGTTGCAGTAATATCAATGCTGATATCGGTGCTGATAGTAAGTCCGGTAGTAGTATAGCCATCAGTCACCCCTGCGGCAACATCGCCAAGGAAAGTGTCATACGTATCCGTCAGAGCGTCAACGGAATAGACCCATTCCCAAGAAATGTTCATAGAAGGAGCCCCAGTAGCAGTAGCTTCCGTCCAAGTGTCTCCGCCGTCATTGGATACATAGTACGTTTCTTCATCAACGGAGTAGTAGTACTTGTAGTAAGCAAGTGCATCCGCCAGATCATCGACGTCGGTAAACCCGGAGTTGGTATAAGCATCAAAGGTAATGGTGAATTTTACGGGATAATACTCTTTCGTATCATCGCCCAGCCCATTGCCATCCGTATAGATAGTTTTCCAAGTAGAATCGGCAGTTTTTGCAAAAGAGACGATGTAAGAGACTTCGGGCGTGCCGGTGGTAGTGAAAGAATAAGCGTCGCCCGACGTACCGGGTGCAACAACTTTTTCCGTCGACTGCACAGAATAATCAGTAGTAAAGCCGCCGGTCGTATCGTCGTATTCGTATTCTGTTAAAAACATATCAGAATCAATATCGAATCTGACGCCCCACTTTGCAACGCGTGCGGAGTCGGATGCGGATCCGCTGGTCACGTACTTAGCGAACGTGCCGGAGATCACACAGGTGGAAAGGAGAGTTGCGACCAAAAGAACGGAAGCAATTCTCATCATCTTGTTTTTCATGTGAAAAACTCCTTTCAGATTTTTGCCCTTTTCGGGCGATTATTCTTCCCCTTATTTCCGAGGGAAAACGGGTATACCGGGCATCCCGCTTTTCGGGCGGCGCCCATTCGCGGAGAATGCCGCGGCATTTATATTCACCCCCGGCGTGGCTTCCGAGGGAAGAATACGCTTACTTTGTCTCGCCGTTTCCGGCGCCGCCGTCCATGGGCGCGTTCTCACCGGCATCCTGTGTGCCGGAACTTTGCGTACCGGAACCCTGCGCGGCGCGGAGGCGTTCGAGCTCGGCAAGGAGCGCGGCGGTGTCGTCCGCCTTCGCCTTGTCGTACTTCTTTCTGCGCAGCATATCGTATCCCACCAGCAGGATGATGGGGAGAGCGACGCAGACGATCAGACCCGGCGTGGTCTGCATGAACATGGCGACGTTCCCGGCTCCGGGGATACGGAACTTGTAGATGCCGACCAGATTCTTTGCGGGCACGGGATCCTTATCTTCGGTGTTGTTGTTATCACCCTTGGTACGGAAGGAAAGGCTGCCGCCGTCGTTCAGGATCTCCACGATCCTATGCGTCACGACCGCCGTGCCGTTCCCGGCAGGGTCAAAGAAGGAAATGACGTCGCCCGCTGCCAGCGTCTCCGCGTCGACCTTCGACACAACGATCAGGTCCCCGCTCTTGATCCCGGGGTACATGGAGTCGGTCAGGACGATCATCGGAGAGATCGAAAGGAAGCTCGGCACCTCGTCCTTCTTCGTATAGCTTTTGACGATCATCGTGCAGTTCACGATGAGGATCGGCACCAGGATCACGCAAAGGACGATGCCGATCACGGTCAGCACGCGGTCAAAGCCGCTCTGCTTTTTCTTCTCTTTTTCTTTCACGATATGTTATCCACCTGTGTTTTACGTTCGTTCCGATTCACTTTCGAAGCGCGCGGCAGCAATTTTCCGGCAGTTTTTACCGAAAATCCGGGGGGGTTTTTCGCCGTTTTCATGAAAAAAACCAGAAAAAACACTCCGACCACTACCGCATCTTGTATTTTATCACACTCCCGACAGAAATGCAATATATTTTATGGGGTTTTTCATTTTCATTTACAATTTTTTAACAAACGGAGATGTTTTCCACAGGTTTTTCCACACATCGGGGTATTTTTCCCCCGCCCGCAGACAGCCAAAACAAATCGCACCCGGAAAAGAAGCGTAAGACTCTTTTCCGGGTGCTCCGTTTTTTACTGTTTGGACGCGTAGTAGTAGCGGCGCTTCTTGTCGCTGACGAAGTTGCGCACGATGCCGAGGATCGGCGTTCCGCTCTTGGAGAGCTGCTCCGCCGCGTTCTTGACCGGACGCGCGTGGACCTTCGCGTTCGCCGCGATCAGCAGCATCCCGTCGCACGCCACGGCGACCGCCGCCGCGTCGATGACCTCTCCGATCGGGGGCGTATCGACGATCACGTAATCGTAGACCGCCTTCGCCGCCTCAATGAACTTGCGGAACTGTTTTCCGCTCAGCAAGTCCACCGGGTTCGGCGGGAATTTACCGGAGAACAGGACGTGCAGCCCCGGGTACTGCGTCTCCCAGAACGCTTCCTGCATCGTCGTCTGACCCGTCAGGATCTCCGACAGTCCGCCCGACACCGCCGCGTCGGTGTTTCTCGACGCGACCACCGATTTTCTCAGGTCCGCGTCCACGAACAGCACCTTTTTCCCGAGTTCCGCAAAGCTCGCGGCAAGATGCAGCGCGATCGTGCTCTTCCCTTCGTTCTCACGGCAGCTCGTGATCCCGATGACCTTCTTGTCCGTGCCGCAGAACTGTACGTTCGTCCGGAGAACGTTGAACGCTTCGTTGACGAAGTAGTTGTCCGAGCCCTTCAGCTCGATCTTCATCTTGTTCATTTCTTACCGTTCTCCTTCCCGCCGTCCTTTTTCGTCTCCGCAGTCGCGGCGGAGCCATAACCGTACTGTTTGTCATATCCGTACCGTTTGCCGTACCCGTATTTCTTGCCGCCGCCTACCGCGCTGGCATCCGGGATCGTCGCAAGCACCGTCAGGTTCAGACGCTTCGTGAAGTCGTCGTCCGTTTCAAGCGTATCGTTCAGGATATACACGAGGAGCAGCACGCCGTAGGTCAGGACCAGTGCGGCGGCGCCTACGATCGCGTAATCCTTCAGTCCTCTGCGGTTGGACGCCTTCGTCGGCAGATCGCCGTACTTGAAAACGTTCACCTGGTTGAAGCCCATGACCTTTTCCATCTTTTCCTTCGCGCAGTCGCAAAGGTTGTCCGTCAGCGCCTTCGCCTCGTCCGGCGTCTTTGCCGTCACCTTGATCTCAAGAAAGCGCGTGCTCGACGGGTTCGTGATCCCGATGCTGTTCGCCACCGTGTTTGCCGTATATTTCCCGGTCAGCGCCGCTTTTTCCAGCGCCGCGTTCAGAACCTCGGGGCTCTTCAGCGCGTACTTGCAGTCGTTCACGACGTTCATTGCCAGCGTGAAGTCGCTTGACGACGGCGCCGACTCGTTGTCCGTACGAAGGATGTACAGCGTCGCCGTCGAACTGTATCTCGGCGAATACGTCACCGTGAAGAAGATGAGCGCCGCGATCAGCGCCGCGGCCGTCACACCCGCGATCAAAAGGATATTGTCAAGAAAGACCGTAAAGAATACCCGCAGATCGATCGCCGTTTCGTTCGTGCCCTCCGCTTCACGGAGGTTTGCCGTGTTCGTGTTTTCGTTTGACATGATCGTAGTTCCTTATCTTTTTCTTTTTCAGTTGATCGGTTCCGCGCCCGACAGAATGTGGTCGCTGAGTGCGTTCACATCCTCAAAGAATGCGTCCCCCACCTTTTCGGAAAGATGCCCGACGCACGGGCCGAGGTTCGGACAGCGGGTGTCCGTGTTGTGCATATCGGAGCCCAGCAGATCCACAAGGCCCTTGAAGATCATCTTCTCCGACTTTTTCTCTTCCAGAAAATATTCCGCGTTGAACTGGAACCAGATGCCCTCTTCTTTGAGGTGCTCCGCCGTGTGACGCGGCTGATATTTCAGATAGCGTTCGGGATGGACGACGATCGGCTTCAGCCCGAGGTTCTGCCGCAGAGCAAGAAGGCCGTTCATCTCCTCCTGCGTCCACTTCCGGAACGGCATTTCGATCAGGACGTACCGCGTCCCGCGGATCGCCAGACGGGGCAGCTCGCGGATCATCGCGATGTTTTTCTGGAATTCGATCTCCGCCGCCGGGTAGACCTTCGGGACGTCGTTCCCGGTGAGCGCGGGAGCAAGGAGCCGGATGGCCTCCTCCCTTCTCCTGAGGAACGCCTCGGGAGATTCCGTATAGACGGAATAGTGCGGTGACGCGATCTGCCGGGTGATCCCCTGCTTCGCCGATTCGCGGAGCATCGCAAGACTCATTTCAACGCTTTTCGATCCGTCGTCGATCCCCGGAAGCACGTGAGAGTGAAAATCCGCGGACAGCTTCATAGTATAAACAGTTCCTTCTTTCCGCAGGGCCGAACACACCGACCCTATTTTAGTATAATACCATAGATTCCCGTATATTGCAAGACGTCGTGCCGAAAACGGTACGAACAAACCGTTAACTTTTCATCAGCAACATGAAACGGCATTATGAACACCGTTTTCCTGCCCCAAAGAATACATTTTTCATTCAGGAACAAGTAAATCGCGGACGAGCGAAAAAAGGGCCGCACTTCGGATGGGGGCTCCCCCATCCGAAGAGCGGTTTCAGTCGGTCCGGACGGGGATCAGTCCCGGAATCGCGCGGAATAATAGACCACTACGGTATCCTCCGCCCCCGTCAGTTCGTTGTACCCGGTAAAGATCGCGCCGTTGTGCGACAGAAGTTCCCCGCACTGCACCGCCGTGATATCCCCGTTGACGAACACGTCCCGGTCTCCGCAGGTCAGGATCACGTGCCCGTTCGCGGTATTGATCCTGCCGCCCTTGCCGAGCCCGTCTTCCTGCGGTGCCCCGTTTTCGTCAACGTACCGGCGGACCGCGTACAGAAGTTCCATCCCGTCGAGCCGAAGCGCCGTTTCGGACGGCTTCGGCTTTTTCTTATGAAACAATCCCATGCAGCAATTTTCTTCCGTTTCGTTCTTCCGGCGGCAGGACGTTCAGACCGCCGCGAGTTCCTTCATTTCTTCTTCCGCCGTCACGTTGACCTCTTCCGGATCGCGGAAGGTCGGGACGACGGCCTTCATCGCCGCCTTGACGGCAGCGTCGTCGTCGGTCGCGATCGCTTCGCGGAGGACCTTCAGTTTTTCCTCTACCTCGCCGGTCTCAAGCAGCTTGTCCCGCTCGATAAAGATCATTTCGTTTTCGGTCATATCGAGGTCCTCGGACTTGACGAGCAGTTCCTCGTAAAGCTTTTCTCCGGGGCGCAGCCCGGTCTCCTTGATCTCGATGTCGGTCTGACCGCTGAGGCGGATCATGTTTTCCGCAAGCTCCAGGATTTTGACCGGCTGACCCATATCGAGGACGAAAAGTTCCTTGTCCTTTGCCATCGCGCCGCTCTGCAGAACGAGCTGCGCCGCTTCCGGGATCGTCATGAAATACCGGATGATCCGCTTGTCGGTGATCGTGACCGGACCGCCCGCGGCGATCTGCTTCTTGAACAGCGGGATGACCGAGCCCGCGCTGCCCAGCACGTTGCCGAAGCGGGTCGCGGAGGTCGTCATCTTGCCCTGATGATTCAGTACGATCATTTCGCACATCCGCTTGGTGGCACCCATAACGTTCGTGGGATTGACCGCCTTATCGGTGCTGACCATGACGAAGCGTTCAACGCCGTACTGCTCCGCGAGCTCAACGGAATTGAGCGTGCCGAAAACGTTGTTCTCGACCGCCTCGATGCAGTCCTTTTCCATCAGCGGCACGTGCTTATGTGCCGCGGCGTTGATCACGATCTGCGGACGGTATTCCCGGAAGGCGCGTTCCAATCCGACGCGGTTGCAGACCGAGACGATGACGATCTTCACGTCGAGTTTGTCACCGTAGGCGATCTTCAGCTCCTGCTGGACCTCGTACGCGCCGTTTTCGTAAACGTCAAGGATCACGATGCGCTTCGGGCCCATCTTGGCGATCTGCCGGCAGAGTTCGCTGCCGATGCTTCCGCCGCCGCCCGTGATCAGGACGACCTTGTCACGGTAAAACGCCGTCGTGCGCTCATCCGCGACCGCGACCTGCTTCCGGAAAAGAAGGTCCTCGATGTCAAACTCACGCAGGGACCGCTTCCCGTTCACCGTCTGAACGACCGGATAATCGTAGATCTTGACCTTGAAATCCTCGTTTCTGTAAAAATGATAGAGCTTGTTCTTCCGGATCTGGTCCATGCCCTGAACGGCAATGATGACCTCCTGTATTTCAAGGTCTCTGAGCTTTTTCAGGGTCTTCTCATCCTCCGCCAGGACCGGCAGATTGTGGATCTCTCTGCCGATTTTCATCGTGTCGTTCTCGATGAAGCAGCGGGGAAGGTACGCGGCCTGCGGATTGTTGATCAGTTCCTCCGCGAAGCTGACGCCGACCGTTCCGGCGCCAACGATCGCGACCTTGATCTTCCGATCGGAATGCTTTTCGTTCACGTGCGCTTTTCCGAAGGAGAGGAAGGTGACCAACTGACCGAATTTGCCTTTTTTATACAGATATCTGTACGCCAGACGCATCGCCAGCCCGCCGAGGCAGTTCAGGCAGATCAGAGAGAGCGCTCTCGTAAACGGCAGCTTCGGGAGCACGGTATAATTCAGCGCCGCGTAAACCAGGAACACGATCCCGTCGGAGATCATCAGCCGGATGTAACACTGCACGCCGCCGTAACGCCAGATCTGTTTGTAGACCTTCATCGCAAATCGGATGCCGAGCAGCAGAATGAGCGACACGCCGAAGTGCAGGGCGATCTCCCCTCCCGTAAATTTCCGCATGGAGCCGGGAAGAGCAAGCATCAAAAGACCGATCACCACAAAGATCAGGGCGTCGTATAATACCAGCAGTCCCCTTGTCTGCATGTGCGGGATAAAGCCGTCGGCTTCGTTTTTACTTTTTTTATCGTCCATGATAAAACCGTAGTCCCCGAAGGCGGGGACGTTCCTTCATCAGTTCGTTTGATCCATTGCTATAACTATACATATTTAATTATAGCACACCGCAGACGGTTTTGCAACAGTTTTCAGTGAATAATTCTTTTTTTGTTAATATGGACCAAAGAAGGGGGTAGGTTTCCGCGGATTTCCAACCTCCGATTATGATATCCAACGGAAAGGCGGAATTTCCATCCTCCGAAGCCCTGCCCTTCGGGCAAGAAAACGGAGGGGTTGTTGCACGTTAGTGCAAAAACCCCCCAGACTACTGACAAAGCCCATCTTGAGAAAAAGATGGGTTTTGTTTTTTCGCAAAAACGCTCTTTGAAAGAAAAAAATAAGCTGTGGTTATCCACAGCACATTGCAATTTTCTTCATGTTCTGCACGGCGGCAGTGAGCAGACATTGCTCTGCAACTTTAGAAAGCCCCCGCATTCTGCAATACCGGAGCCCGTGCAATTCTTTGGAATCGGCGAAGCTGCGCTCCACCGTTTCTTTTCTTCGTTCGTAAATCTTCTTGCCTTTGTCTGTATGGGTAAAGGCGTAAGCCATATCCTTGAAGTCTTCCCATATATGACGCCGCAAGCTTTTTCTTTCCTGCTTTGCACTCAAACACATCTCCCTTCTCGGACAGTTCGCACATCTGTCTCCGTTGCATCTGTATTCCTTGTATCCGTTCCGATCAGTCGTTACGTATTCCAGATACTTATGCTCCGGGCAGATATAAACGTCCCATTCGGGAATATATTTGAATTTATATTTTCCGTACTTTCCTTTCTGTTGACACCCTCTTCGGCTTCCCATTGCTGCCTGAATGCCCATCTCGTACAGATATTTACAGATGTTGGATACGTTGTAGCCCGCGTCAAGTCCTACGTATTTGACCTGAAAACCGAATTTTTCAATCTGCGTTTTTAATCTTCTGAGATAAGGTTTTACGTCATTGGTATTTCCCGGGGTAACGAAAACATCGGTAATAATATTGTTCTTGCTGTCTACCGTTCTGTGATCAAGATAAAAGAATCCCTGCGGCTTTCCGTCCCGATGCATGAATCCGCTTTCCGGATCCGTTGTGCTTTCCTTGATTGTCTTTGTTTCTATCGTACTGCCGCCGTTTCCGCCATTGCTGTTATCGTCAAAATAATTTTCCTTTTCTTCTTCCTGATCTTCTTTCAATTCATCGCCATTAAACTTCAGCGGCTTTTTTCCGTGAGCGATACGGTCTTCGTTGATTGCCTTGTTCAGATCGTCTATATAGTCCTTGGATTCTTTTTTTGCCTGCTTTTCAACGTATTTGTTTTTATTGGCACTTGCTTTCAAATGGGTACTGTCCGAATACAGTATTTTTCCGCCTACCAACCCTTTTGCCATTGCCTGCCGAACGATTTCATCAAATATCTGCTGTGGAACGTCCGTCCCGTTATACCTCCGAAGCCGATTCTGCCAGATCACGCTCACGTCGGGCAGCTTTTCTGTCAGATCGTACCCAATAAACCATCGGTATGCTACGTTGACCTCTATTTCCTGCAGCAATCTCGTTTCGCTCCGGATCCCGTATAGATATCCGATGAACAGCATACGAAACAGCACTTCCGGTTCTATTGCCGGTCTACCGTTATTTTCGCAGTAGTACGGCTTGCATATCTTGTTGATAAAACTGAAATCTATTGCTTTGTTTATCTTTCTCAGCAGATGATTCTCGGGGACGAGCTCCTCAAGGATAACCATTTCCATTTTTATTTGTTTTCCCTGT
>JAZLIW010000203.1:0-4457 GCA_045617585.1 Eubacteriales bacterium | reverse complement strand
TACGGTTGGATCCCGCGTCGCTGCGCTCCTTCGTGATCGGGACGCGTTCGCGGCGCGTTTTCGCCGCGCGGAGCCAGCCGCTTTTCCCTCTTCCCTCTTCACTCTTCCCTCTTCCCTCTTTTTTCCCCCGCCCTACGGGGTTCTGGCGCGGCGCAAAAAACGCGCCCGGCAAACAAAAAGCCCGGAAGGGGAACTCGTCCCCTCCCGGGTCATGGCATCGCGGCGCGAAAAACGCGCCTGCCGGTACATAATCCGCTTTGCCCGAAGGTATCAAGTAAAAAGTTCAGCGGCTGCCTCTTTGGTACGCGGTCCGCCAAAGGCGAACCGATCTCCGGAGAGAAAGTACGTCGCGTCCCCGTTATACCCTCGGTCCGCCGTTCTGCGCCTCGGGAGCGGCGGGCGCGCGTTCTGCGGGTGCGCGCTCCGCGGGCGGGGGATCGAGCTTGCGGAGGCGGGAGCGGAAGTCGGCGTAGGCGGTGTCGGGCGAATCGAGAAGCGCGGAGAGACGGCGGATGCCGACGCCCTCGGTCATCGAGCGGAAGGCACGGCTGGAGCGGATCTGCTCGAAGGCGCGTGCGCGGCGTTCGGGATCGTCGAACATCTCGTTGACGCTCTGCTTGTAGGACGCGGCCTCGTTGCGCTCGAGCTGTTCCTGCCGGATGGTCTCGTAGAAGCGGCCGATCAGCTTATCGCGGAAATACTCGGCGGGATCGGCGCAGCCCTTCCGTGCGGCGTCGGTCAGCGCGAGGATCGCAGACGCCGCGTGGACGCGGGTCTCGCGGCGGGAGCCGGACTTCGGATCCTCGCGGGCGTGATCGAGATAGATCTCCGCGCGGTCGGCGACCTTCATCATCGCGTCGGCGAGCTCACGGTCGTCCTTCCCGGTCAGGGCGCCGAGACGGTGATCGGTCAGGGCGGTCAGATCCTTGAGGAAGGAGCGGTACGCGGGGGAATCGTTCGAGAAGGCGCTCTTCGTCCCGGTCAAAGCCGCCCGGATCTCGCGGAGGGCGTTGCCCCAGAGGATGCGGGTGTCCCCTTCCATGCGGAAGGAATGCTCGCGTTCGGGCGCGGCGGCTTCTTCCCGCATCCTGCGTTCGCGCTCGGCGCGGGCAAGCTCCGCCCTGCCGATGCGGTCGTCGAAGCGCGCCGCGGCGGTGGGATCGAGTGCCGACGCGTTCTTCTTCTCGGCGGCAAGCAGCTCGGGCGAGACGTGATTGATGCAGAGGGTGTCGAACTTGTCGCGGAAGTCGGAGATCTCCACGTCGACGACGCCGTCGACCGCGTCCCCGGTCCCGCCTTCGAGGGTGACCGTGCCGTTCTTCATCACGTAGCGCATCCCCTCGCCCTGACGCCCGGTCGTGCCCCAGGGATTGCGGACGCGGACGAAGGTCAGCTCGGGTCCGCCGGGCTCGACGGTCTTGCGGTGAACGCCGAGGACCGAGTAGGCGTGGCGGTTGACCAGCCCGTCGGTCAGCGTGCGGTCGGTATCGCCGGGCGTCCCGGCGGAAACGACGTCGCCGCGGTCAAGCGCGGAAACGATGTCGTCGAGCAGCTTCTGATCGCCGAGGCGCAGCCCTTGATATTTGAACGGCTGGATCTTGCGGCGGTCGAGCTCGTCGACCTGACGGCGCAGCTCGGGCTCGGCGTCGACCAGCTCTTTGGCGCGGGGCGCGACCGTGGGGATCGCCGCCCGCATATCCGCGAGCATCGACGTGAGAAGGGTGTCGAACGGCGGCAGATCGGTCTCGGAGGACTCGATCTCCGCTTTGACCTGGATCAGTCCGAGCGCGGAGCCGGGCACCGTATTCTGCGCGACGTCGCGCTTGGTGATCGTTCCGTCCGCCACGCCGCGCACGACGGTCTCAAGCTCGGTCAGCGCCTGCTCCATGACCTGCGCGGGATGGTCCTCCCACTGCGGGTCGGCGTTGACCGCGGTACGGATGGCGCTGTTGAAGGCGTCGGGCAGATAGTTGCAGACGCTTTCCTCGACCTCGTCCGCCTGCCCGCCGCGGGCGCCGTTTGCGTAATTGTGCAGGAGCGCGGGCACGGTCAGCTCGTCGAACTGCCCGTCGAACTCCCGGTTCCCGAGTTTGGAACGCACCGCCTCGCGGAGCAGGGAGACCATCATGCCGGGCACGCCGGACGCGTCGTGCTTCGCCTTCGCCTCGCGGGCAAGACGGTAGAGCTCCTCTTCGGGCTCGGAATAGCTCGACGTGTCGATCTTTTCGCCGATCCCGTCGGGACCGAGGAACTGTTCGAGGAAGCGGTAGGTGCAGCCCGCCTCGATCTGCGTGTAGTCGGGCTGCCATTTGCCGAATTTGCCGTTCTTATCGTAGAGCCACGGGAGGTCTTCCCTGCCATGGGTCGCCGTGTCCGCGCCGGAGGCGATCGCCTCGTACTTCGCGTCGACGTCGGCGGGAACGGGAGAAATGTAGGGGTCGTCGGTCAGATGCAGACCGGAGGCGGTGTACGCCCGCTCGATCGTCTGCACCCAGAGGCAGTCGTCCGCGCCCGCGGTGCGGTTGTAGACCTTGTCAACGGTCACGAGGACGGGCTTGAACTGCGCCTTCTCGCTGATCTCATCGGGATTCCCGGAGGGCGGATCCTTCTTCCAGAAGCGGACGGTCACGGTGCCGTCGCCGTTGTCGTGCAGGTTGCGCTTGATCTGCTCCGGCCAGCGCTCCGCCAGCGAGGAAAGCCCCGCCAGAAGATAGCAGTCGCCGAGCGCGCCCTGGCTCACGTCGCCCGGGCAGGGCTCGTGCGGGAAGAGGGGCGCGTCCTTCGCCTCGACCTTTCC
This sequence comes from Eubacteriales bacterium, assembly GCA_045617585.1. GTDB lineage: Bacteria > Bacillota > Clostridia > Oscillospirales > CAG-272 > CAKRZE01. The sequence continues at coordinate 1,660 of JAZLIW010000203.1, read as the reverse complement.
CTTGTGATCGAAGACGTCCTCCACAACGCGCTGAACGGTCAGATCGCGCGTGTTTTCGATTTGGTGCGCGGTCCCGTCGACCGTGATCTCGTCCCCGTTTTTCATCAGCCGCCCGTCGCGCTCGCTCTCCATCAGGTTCATGAGGTTGGCGCAGGCAAGGTAGCGCGTGCGGTTCTCGGGCAGGTCGGAATCGAACTCGATCTGCGCCGCGTCCATCCGCTCGAAGAGCTTGTCGAGCTGACCGGTGATCTTATCGTAGAGCGCCTTTTCGGCGTCGTAGTCCCCGTGCGTCGCGGTCACGTCCATCGACGCGTATTCGCGCAGCAGGGGCATCAGGGCTTCAAATTCCGGATCCCCGGCAGCGGCGGCGGCGTATTCCCCGCCCTCCGCGGTCAGGATCGCGATCGTCTCCTTGGCAGTGAGACGCGCGGCGTCGGTCTCTGCCCCGGGCTTGCCGCGGACGGCGTCGGCGGCGTCGTTCGTCAGCTTCTCCTCGCGGATCATCGCCACGCGGCGGGCAAGACGGATATCGTGCCACGAGCGCTCGGGTCCGGACGAGAAGGCGCGCAGGCTGCATTCCCGCTCCAGCGCGGCGTCGCGGGGGAACGCGGTCAGTTCCCGCCCCTTCGAGATCGCTTCGTAGCGGACTTCGTTCTCCAGCGCCTCGTTTTCGACGTTGACCAGATTGCGCTCCGCGTGATAGCGGTAGATCGCCTCTCCGTCCTCCCAGATCCCGACGCCGATCTTCCCGGCAGAGGGATGGAAGACGCACTTGCCGAGGGGCGGCGCCGTGGTCTCAAGCGAGATCTTTTTCCAGTCGTCCCCGTCCGGCACGTTCAGCGTAAAGACCGAATGGTTGTCGAAGGCGCGGACGATCCCGTGCGCCGGGTCGCCCTGCTGGTCGATAAAGGAAAGGGTCAGCATCTGCCCGTCGATCACGGGCAGACCGTTCTCCTCGCGCCACGCGTTGTTCTTCGACAGGCAGACCATGTTCAGCTTGGCGTAGTCGTGGCAGTCGATCGGGAAGAGGATGCGCGTCTCGGTCTCCGGGTCGGCGTCCGCCATCGCCCGATAAGCGGAAAGGCAGTTGCGGTAGTCCTCGTAGGAATCGGCGAACAGACGCTGCCGCAGCTCGTTTTTCGCCTCTTTTTCCGCTCTTTCCGGATCGTCAGGAACGATCGGATCGTCAGGAACGATCGGATCGTCCCGGTGCTCTCCCAGGTACGCCATTTCACCCAGCACGTCGATCTCTTTGCCGAAGCCGCTGACCGACTCGTTGATCCGCTGGTTCACCATGTCGCGCATCTCCGGATCGGCGAGGAAGCGGCGGAAGTCCGCCTCTTTCTCCTTCGGGATCCCGCAGAGCTCAAGGAATTCGCGCGGCACGTCCATGCCGTTATACGGATCGAGCCACTCCGCGACCTCGTCGAGCCACGGCGCCATCTTTTTCGGGTCGGGATCCCCGTTTTCCCCGAGGCACCCGCGCGCGAACCCGCGCATGAACCAGTTGAAGTTTTCCCGGATGTGATAAGCCCCCCGGTCCCCCTGCCCCATTTCGGGCAGCTTGCCTCCCATCAGCACCCCGCCCTCCGGCAGGGTGCGGAAGGACAGGAAATCCGCCGCCGGCAGCGTGCGCAGCTCCCGTGCCTCCGCCTCCGTC
>JAZLIW010000202.1:0-58526 GCA_045617585.1 Eubacteriales bacterium | reverse complement strand
AGAAAATTGCAATGTGCTGTGGATAACCACAGCTTATTTTTTTCTTTCAAAGAGCGTTTTTGCGAAAAAACAAAACCCATCTTTTTCTCAAGATGGGCTTTGTCAGTAGTCTGTGCTGTGGATAACCACAGCTTATTTTTTTCTTTCAAAGAGCGTTTTTGCGAAAAAACAAAACCCATCTTTTTCTCAAGATGGGCTTTGTCAGTAGTCTGACGTCCTTCCGGGATTATCGGAAGGACGTTTTTTATAAGAAGATCCGGTCGGGGATATCTCCGATAAACTTGGAAAGGACCACTTGATGATCCGTATCCGGGTGGAGCAGCGGTATGACGTACAAGAGGAATTCCCGCAGTCTTTTGCCGTCGAGACCTTCCGGTGTGACGGGATTCATCGTCATCAGGTGCATCGGCTTTTCTCCCGTCCGTGTGGGAAACAGATATTTCACGGGAAGGACGGACGCACCGTTCCTCTGATAGAACGCAAGCAGTTTATCGTTCGCGTCCCCGGGCACTTCACTGAAATCCGCCTCAAAGATCATCAGCCGGTCATGGAACCGCTTTTTCAGTTCTTCCAGAAACCGCTCCCCGTAACCCATGCCGCGGAACTTCGGAAGAACGAAAAAATAATCAAACAGTACGGACTTTGCGTCGGGAGATCCGGCAAGAAACGCGTAAGCGAACGTCTCTCCCGTCTCGGAAAAGCAGCCGACGAGCAGATGGTACGCGCCGTATCCGATCAGCCGGATCATTCGCTCCGGAGGGATCCGCTCGTCTTCGGGAAACGCTTCTTTATAATACTTCCGCAGGATCATCGCGGAATCATAACTGTTCCCTTCATAGATCGTAATGTCCATGCGTTCCGTCTCCCTTAATGAAGATAGTCCGGAGGCAGCGTTTCGGGCGGCGACGTTTCACGGTGCTTATCGTCAGGAAAAGCCGTTTCTTCCGGACCCGTTTCAGAAGGATCCGTGTCGGAAGGATCCGTGTCTTTGGGTCCCGTTTCGCTTTCCTTCGTTTCAAATCCGGTCTCCGGCTCCGTTTCGGGCGGCTCGGTCACCTCGGGATGTTCTTCACAGGGCAGATAATTTTCAAGAACGCAATACGAATCCACCACGTAGACCTGGACAGGGAACGAACGGTGGATATCAAGAAGGCCTCTCTTGACGACGAATTCTTCCGGGCAGCCGTTCGTCGCAAGACTGTCGGTCGAAACGTCGTAGTCCACGAGAACGTGGCAGTCGCATTCCTCCACGGGCAGCGTGTCTGCCGTAAAATATCCGATCTCAACGCGGTTCCCGCGCGGGTCCGCCTTACAGGCGTCGGTAACGAGCTTACCGGAATCGATGCAGTAGGTCGCCATCACGACGCCGTCGGCGAGCTCAAAGTGACGGAGTTCCTCCCCGGATGCTCTCGCTTCCTGAATGATCGGCTCGTGGATCTTGTGCATCAGCCCGTCCCAGACGCGCATCGCGCAGTCTTCGCCGAAGTTATCCAGCTTCTGCGGCATCGAATAGCCGAACCATACGCCGGCGATATAATAAGGAGTAAAGCCGACGAACCATTTGTCGCAGGCGTTCTGCGTCGTACCGGTCTTACCAGCGACGTCCATTTCGTTCCGGAGCGTAACGAAGGTACCGGTACCCTGCTGAACGACCTCCTGCATCATTTTCGTCATAATGCTGGCGTTCGCTTCGGAAAGGACGATCTCTCCGGGGCGCGTGTTGTCGATCAGGACCTCACCGTTGCTGTCAAGGACCTTGAGGACCGTACGGGGATAGTTATAGATCCCGTTATTCGCAAAGATCGAATACGCACCGGTCAGTTCGATGTTCTTCACACCGTAGGACTGCTGACCGAGCGCGAGCGGCGCGTACGCCTTATCGGTCACACCCGCGGAATTCATCTCTTCCACGAGCGTGGAGATATGGCATTTATTGGTCACGAAATCAAAGGAACGGTCGAGGCCGAGACGCATGACGAACTGATACGCGATCGTGTTGATCGAGTTGCGGAGCGCGTAATGCGTGGTAACGAGACCGCGGTAGACGTGGTCAGAGTTCTGCGGATAACCGCCCGACCTCGTATAATATTCGTAGCCGTACTGCGTCGTGACCTTCTCACCGAAATTGACGGGAGTGTCGTCGGTCACGGAGCCGTAAGTCGCAAGACCGTATTCAAGGCAGGGGCCGTACGCGGAAAGGGGCTTGATCGAAGAACCGGAGGGACGCGTCGTCTGCGTCGCGTAATTCAGGACGCGGTTCGCGCGCTTTTCGCCTCTTGCTCCGGCAAGCGCCTTGACGTTGCCGTTGGTCGGATCGATCAGTACAAAGGAGCTTTCCGGCTGGATCAGCGAATTATCCGCCTTCGGGAAATTGGAGGGATCGCGGTAATAATCCTCGACGAGCTTCTGCAGCTCGGGATCCTGCGCGGTAATGATCTGGAAGCCGCCCGTATAGATCTTCTGCGCGGCGATCTCGTAGGAATAACCGAATTTATCCATCAGAAGTCCGATGGTCTCTTCGATCGCGGCATCGGTGTACCAGGAGTTGACGCTGGACGAAGGATCTTCGCCTTCCTCTTCTCCGTAGTAGAGCTCAAGATCGAGCCCCCAGGTAGAATAATATTCCTCGTCCGAGATCTTGTTATTGTCGTGCATACAGGTCAGAACGACCTGACGGCGCTCTTTGTTGTTTTCGGGATGCGTGAAGGGATCCCATTTCGTCGGGTTCTGCGTGATGCCGATCATGGAGGCACATTCGAGAAGAGTCAGGTCCTTGACTTCCTTGCCGAAATATTTGTACGCTGCCGCGGATACGCCGTTGCAGCCTTCCCCGAGATAAATCGTATTGAGGTAAAGCTCGAGGATCTGTTCCTTCGACATCGTTTTTTCCAGTTCCAGCGCGCGGGTGATCTCCTGCACCTTTCTCTGGATCGTCACGTCGTCCTCCCCGGTGACGTTCTTGATCAGCTGCTGTGTGATCGTGGAGCCGCCGGCGGATCCGGTGCCGGTCAGATAGCGGACCGCCGCTTTCCCGGTCGTGATCCAGTCAACGCCCTTGTGGTCCCAGAAGCGTTTGTCCTCGACCGAAGTGATCGCGTCCGTCAGGTACTTCGGAAAGTCGGAATACGGGACCCACATGTGGTTCTGCGAACCGTAGAGGCGCTGATCGACGATCTCATTGATATCGCCTTCGGAGTCCTCCGTGCCGACGTAGCAGATCTTGGTCGTCGTGTTTTCACTGACCTTCAGGAAGTCAATGTTTTCCACCCCTGAATCAACGTATTTGAAAATGAACAGAGCGAACGCCCCGCCCACAACGGTGCCGGTGATGACACCGATCAGAAGGAACGTGGCGATCACGTTGAATATATATCCGAAAACACGCAGGATCACCTTACCGCAGAGTGCAAAGGTGTTCGCGATCTCTTCCCCCCATTTGACGGGGTTGCTGTTCCGTTTTTTTGCCATTCGGAATCACGATTCCTTTCTAAACGCATGATATTGTCAAAAGCGCCGAAGCGCACTATTTCATTAAGATATTATATACCGAATTTTTGAATACATCATGAATGCAGTAGAAATTCTTGACAAGTGAAATTTCAGGAAACGTCAGGTTTTCGGTTTATTCCTTAAGACAGCGCTTCCCTTGCCGAGAAGACGGTCGAGCTCGGATACGAGATAAGGGATCGCGTCCGCGGAATGATTGTATTTCAGATATTTTCCGCAGGACTGATCGTAAAACACGACGGGCGTCGTGCCGCAGAAGATCTCGATCAGATTCAATGCCTTATGAAATATTTTCCCCTGCATATCGGGGACCCTGACGTAGAGGACCGCGTCTTGACCGGGAGAGATCTGCACGGCATCGGGCTGACGGTAACCGGGTCCGGTCCGTTCCTCCGGTCGCAGCTGAACGGGCGTCGGAGCGTTTTTGGCGTGCGCGGCTTTCTGCGCTTCCGTCAGTTCTCCCTGCAGCCGCTGCGTCTGATAGCTGACGGCCGCGGAATCTCTTGCCGCCGCGGCTCCGGAAGACGGTCCGGCCGGTTGTCCTCCGGGCTGCGTCGCGGCAGAACCGTAAACAGAGCGAGACGGAACGTACCGGACGTCCGGGGTCCCGGGCAAATCAAAAGGATCGCGGAAGGTCTCGGGATGGAACCGCTCGTTCGGGATCAGCGGATACGCTGCAGCCACCAGCAGCCTCGGCGGTTCTTCCTCCCTGACGCTGATCTGACCGGAAACGCAGATCGCCGCGCCCTGCTGCAGCAGACCGTCCTTCCCTTCCAGGATCTTCGGGAAAACGATGACCTCTATGGAAGAATACCGGTCGTCAAGCGTCAGAAAAGCCATCGGATCACCGGATTTTGTTTCTTTGGAAACGCGGCGCGAGATCAGCCCGCTGACCGTGACCGTCTGTCCCTCGCGGAACGCGCCGTTTTCCCCGTCGTCTTCAAAGGAGGCACGGATATCCGCGATCTCCGCGGAACGGAGCGCGGCGATATGGTCCCCGAAGGAATCGAGGAGATGCCCGGAAAAATAGAGATCGGACGCTTCCTTTTCCATATTCAGTTTATCACGTACCGAAAGAGGCGGGAGGACGGGGTAGGAAAAACCGACCTGCTCACCCGCAAAGAGGTCGAACTGTCCGTTTACTCCGCCGGAACGGGAGGCGAACATTTCAGCGAGTGACGGGAGCACGGAAAGAAGGCGGTTGCGCTCCACACCGAGAGAATCGAACGCGCCGACCATGATCAGCGTTTCGATCTGTCTGCGGTTCATTTCTCCGCCGGACAGACGGGACATGAACTCGTAAAAAGACGTGAAGGGCCCGTTTTTGCGCTCCTCAAGAACGCGCCTCAAAAAGCCTCCCCCGATATTTTTGACGGCAAGGAGACCGAAGCGGATCGAATTACCCAAAGCGGTGAAGCGGATACCGCTAGCATTGATGTCAGGCGGCAGGACGCTGATATTCTTTTTGCCGCACGCGGCGATATACTGCGTCATTTTTGCCGTATTGCCGAGAACGGAGGAAAGGAGCGCAGCGTAATAACAGACAGGAAAATGTGCTTTGAGGTATGCGGTCTGGTACGAAAGGAGCGCGTACGCGGCGGCATGACTCTTTTTGAAGCCGTAATCCGCAAAATCCGTCATCTGATCGAAGAGCTCGGTCGCTATCTTTTCGTCCGTGCCGTTCTTCACGGCGCCGGCAATAAAGTTCCCGCGTTCCTTTTCGATCACGTCGGCCTTCTTTTTGGAGATCGCGCGTCGTACCACATCGGCTTTTCCGTAGGAATAGCCAGCCACGGCGCGGAAGATCTGCATGACCTGTTCCTGATAGACGATGCAGCCGGACGTTTCGTCAAGGATCGGCTTGAGTGCGTCGACCGGATAACGGATCTGTGACGGATTTTTCCGGTTTTTCAGAAAGACGGGAATGGCGTCCATCGGTCCCGGACGGTAGAGTGCTATGGCGATCATGATATCTTCGACCGAACGCGGCCGGAATTCCGTCAGCATCCGTTTGATGCCGGCGGACTCCAACTGGAAAAGACCGTCGGTCTCTCCCGACGAGATCAGGGAAAAGGCGTCTTCGTCATCGTAAGGCAGGTGCTCAAAGTCAAACGACGGATCGATCCTTTTGACCGACCGTACCGTTTCGTCGATCACCGTCAGGTAACGGAGCGCAAGAAAATCAAACTTGAGAAGACCGAGTGCCGCGATCGTATCCATATCAAACTGCGTGACCGGCGTATCACCGTTCATCGCGACCGGAACGTGCTCCGTGATCGGGCGGTCGGTGATGACGACGCCCGCGGCGTGCGTCGAAGCGTGACGCGGCATCCCTTCCACCGCCATCGAAATACGGATCAGCCGTGCGGCGCGGTCGTCGCTCTGCACTTTTGCTTTCAGCTCCGGCGTTTCCAGCGCTTTGGAAAGCGTGATCTTGAGCTCCTGCGGAATCAGCTTTGCGACCGCGTCCACCTCGGCGTAGGGCATTCCGAGCGCTCTGCCGACGTCGCGCACCGCCGCCCTTGCCGCCATCGTACCGAAGGTCACGATCTGCGAGACGTGATCCTCCCCGTATTTTTCCGAGACGTAACGGATGACCTCGTCTCTGCGCTCGTCACCGAAGTCGATATCGAAATCGGGCATGCTGACCCGCTCGGGATTCAAAAACGACTCAAACAGAAGGTTGTATTTCAGCGGATCGACCTCGGTAATACCGATCAGATAAGCGACAAGGGATCCGGCTCCTGAGCCGCGCCCCGGTCCCGTCGGGATCCGTTTGCTTTTTGCGTAATTGACGAAATCCGCAACGATCAGAAAATATTCCGCGTATCCCATCGAACCGATGACGACAAGCTCGTATTCGATACGGTATTTATAATCCTCCTGCTTCCGGTCGTCCGTAAAAACGATCTGTCCGCGCTCCTGCCTTTTTTCCAGTCCGGCAAAGGCAAGCTCCCGAAGATATTTCTTCGGGTCCTTTCCTTCCGGAAGCTCGTATCCCGGCAAATGAAGCTTGCCGAAGGTAAAGGAAAAGTCGCACATGGAAGCGATTTTTCCGGTGTTTTCGACGGCACCGGGAAAGCGCGAAAAGAGAGAGGACATTTCCTCCCCGGACTTCATATAGAATTCGTCGGTACGAAATGCCTCGGGTCTGCCGGCGTCGATCGTCGTATTCGTCTGGATGCATTTCAGCACAGCGTGCGTCTGCGCATCTTCTTTTTTGAGGTAGTGTACGTCGTTCGTACAGACGAGCGGGATCCCGTTGCGCTGTCCGATCGCAGCAATGACGGAATTGACGCGGTCCTGCCCCTCGATCCCGTGATCCTGCAGCTCGAGATAGAACCGGTCTTTCCCGAATTCCTTTGCCATCCGGACGGCAAACGCTTCCGCGCCTTCGTTGTCACCGTTCAGGATCATACGCGGGATCTTACCGGAAAGGCAGGCGGAAAGAGCGATCAGTCCCTCTTTATGTGAAAACAGAAGTTCCTCGTCGATCCGGGGCTTCACGTAAAAGCCTTCGGTAAAGCCCTTGGAAACGAGATAGATCAGATTGCGGTAACCAGTTTCATTTTCGCAAAGAAGGACGAGATGGGAATACTTCCCGTCCTCGCCGTGATCCTTGTCAAATCTCGACCCCGAGGCAAGATAGAGCTCACAGCCGATGATAGGACGGATCCCTTCCTCACGGCAGGCGCGGTAAAAGTCGACCGCTCCGTACATAACGCCGTGATCGGTCAGCGCGACGGCGGTTTGCCCGAGTTCCTTCGCACGGCGCGGGATCTCACAGATCCGGCACGCTCCGTCCAGCAGACTGTATTCACTGTGCAGATGCAGATGCACGAACGGCATGGATCGGTCTCCTTTCTCTGAATACGTTCAGTTCTTTTCTTCTTTTTTTTCGTCCGCCGATATCTGACGGATCCGGTCGGCAAATTCCACGATCTTCGCAAGGCGGTGCGTCACGCCGGAGCGACTGATCTTCTGTGAGTGCATCGAAGCAAGCTCGGTCAGGGACGCTTCCGGATACGCGGCGCGAAGGTCGAACGTTTCGCGCAGCTCCTTCGGCAGCTCGTCCGCCTTACCGGCGTCGCCGATCAGGACGATCGCGTCGATCTGATTCTGCGCCGCGGCGACCGTTTTACCGATATTCGCGGCGTCGCAGTTCGCGTGGCGGTTCGCGTTGTTTTTCAGGTCTTTCAGGATCTTGACGTTCATGATGGTGAACGCAGCCTTCTGCGCGCCGATATAATCCAGAAAGTCCTCCATCGAGGTACTGTCCTTGTAATACAGAGAGACGGCGTTTCTCCCTCTTCTTTTCAGGGTCTTCGGCTCGTGTCCGATCGTCTCCGATAAAAACGATTTCAAAACTTCCGTCCTTTGCCGCGTTCCGGTCATCAGCTCAAGGTGATAGGAAAGCTCCGGCTCCGTGACCGTCCCGCAGGAAAGGAACACGCCGCGCAGGAACGACGGCGCACAGTGCTCACAGACAAACAGCGTTCTGTCGGAAAGCGGGATCTCCGTCCCCTCGTTCAAAGCAGCGAGAAGAGACGGCGGAAGCAGCGAAGCCGGAAAAGAGCAGCCTTCGGTCTCCGGCTGCGGCAGATCCCTGAGAGATGAGAGCAGTCTGACGGCAAGATCACCGACGTCGCTGCCGGGCGTGATCCTGTCCCCGTTCATCGATCCCCCGAAAAGGACCCCGTAAAATAAAGCGGTCCGGCAGCATTTTTCCCGGACGCGGATCGCGGCGCAGTCCTCTCTGGTCGTATGTGAAAACGTTTCGCTCATCACTTATCTCCGACGAACTTCTTGACGATATCACGGTGCAGGACGAGCGTATTGACGCCCCGTTCCTTCAGATGCGCGCCGAGCGCTTCCGCGATCGCAACAGAACGGTGTTTTCCTCCGGTGCAGCCGATCGCGATCGTCAGCATGGATTTTCCTTCTTCCACGTACAGCGGGATCAGAAAATCGATCATATCATACAACTTCCCGACAAAATCGGTCGTCTGTTTGCTGCTGAAAACGTAATCCCTGACCTCCTTGTCTTTTCCGGTCAGGTTCTTCAGCTCCGGGATATAATACGGATTCAGAAAGCAGCGCACATCGAATACGAGGTCTGCCTCGGTCGTAATCCCGTATTTGAAGCCGAAGGACATACAGGTGACAAAAAGCTTATCCTTTTCCTTCCGGTTGACGATCCCGATGATCTTTTCACGCAGTTGGTTCGGCGTCAGCGCGGACGTATCGATCACGAAATCCGCATTCTCCCGGACCGGTTCCAGCATGGCCCGCTCCAGCGTCAGCGCCTCTTCCAAAGACACCGAATTCAGTTTGACCAGCGGATGAACGCGTCTGGTCTCCTTGAAACGGTTGACGAGAACCGCGTCGGAACAGTCGATGAAGACCGTACTCACGCGGTAGTCCTTCTTTTTCAGTTCATCCAGCTGCTCCAGAAGTGAATGAAACTCGATCTCGCCGCGCACGTCGATGATAAACGCGACCTTGGAGGTTTTCCCCGGCGTCTGTGCGTAAAGCTCTGCAAGGATGGGGATCAGCGCGACGGGCATATTGTCGATGCAGTAGAACCCCATATCCTCGAGCGTATGCGAAGCCTGTGATTTACCGGAGCCCGACATTCCGGTCAGAACGATATATTCCATCCGGTCATCTCCCCCTTCACACTTCTTTTTCTCCCGTCATGGGAGAAATGAATTCCACTTCCCGTTCCAGCATCACGCCGAAGCGGTCGTTCACCATTCTTCTGACCTCGTCGGAAAGAAGCCTTACGTCTGCCGAGGTCGCACTGCCGGTATTGATGATGAACCCGGCGTGCTTTTCACTTACCTGAGCCCCTCCGACCGTCAAGCCCTTGAGCCCGGTATCCTCGATCAATTTTCCTGCAAAATACGGCGGGCAGCGCTTGAAGAACGAACCGGCACTGGGATAGGAAAGCGGCTGTTTTTCCCTTCTCCGCTCCATGAGGTCCTCCATCGCGGCGCGGATCGTAGCGGGATCGCCGGGAACGAGTTCAAACGACGCGGACAGAACGACGCGCCGTCCTTCCATATAGACGGAATGTCTGTAAGAGAAGGCGTTTTCCCCGCTGAAACGCGTTACGAGTTCATCCGTGTCAAGATCGTACGCCGTCACACTGCGGCAGATCTGTGAGATCTCGCCGCCGTATGCGCCGCCGTTCATATATACCGCGCCGCCGAGAGAGCCGGGAATGCCGTAGAGAAACTCCATACCGCTGAGCCCGTTCCGCATCGCGATCCGGGCAAGGACCGTATCGGAGATCCCTGACTCCGCTTCGAGAGTATTCCCGACGACAGACACCCGATCGAGATTTTTGAGAAACACCGCGCAGCCGCGAAGCCCTTCGTCGTCAAACAGAACGTTCGTGCAGTTGCCGAAAACGCGGAAGGGGATTTCCGTCCGTTTCAGCGTCCGGATCACCTCAACGGCAGCGTCCTGCGTCATGGGAAAGACTGCGTAATCCGCTGGTCCTCCGATCCGGAAGGAGGCAGCCGTTTTCAGCGGAAATCCGATTTTATAGGTCAGTTCTCCCGCCCCGCTCTTTTCCTCCAGCCAGCGCTCCCATTCATTCCGATCCATACGATTCTCCTCAGGTATTGTATTCACTGTACAGCTCCTCCGCGGTGGACAGAAGCTTTTCCGTGATCTGCGCACCGCCCATGATCCGCGCGATCTCGCGGACTCTTCCTTCCCGGTCAAGCGGGAGCACCTCCGTCTCCGTCCTGCCGTTGATCTCGCCTTTTCTGATCAGATCCTGATGATGCGCCACGGCGGCGATCTGTGCGGAATGCGTCACACACAAAACCTGACCGTGCTCCGCCAGCATCCTAAGCTTTACCCCGATCTTCTGCGCCGTCTTGCCGGATACGCCGGTATCGATCTCGTCGAAGATCATCGTCTCCGTCTGTTCTTTGTCCGCTTCCACGCTCTTGATCGCAAGCATGATACGGGAAAGCTCCCCGCCGGAAGCGATCTTCGACATCGGCTTCGGCGGTTCCCCGACGTTTGCGGAGATCAGGAATTCGACCTCGTCGGCACCGTTCCGCTTATACGGCGTTCCTTCCTCTCCTTTTGCCGGGAGGATCGAAACGGAAAAACGCACCTTTGCCATCTCAAGGAATTTCAGTTCCTCCGTCAGCTTCGTCTCAAGCGCGGCGGCAGCATTCTTACGGATCCCGGTAAGATCGGCAGCCTTTTTTTCAAGCTCCGCCTCCGCTTTTCTCAGTTCTTTCCCGAGTTCTTCGAGCGTCTCCTCCGAAAGCTCGATCTCGTTCAGTTCCTTTTTGGCGCGGTCACGGTATTCCAAAATCTGCTCTACCGTTGCGCCGTATTTTCTTTTCAGCTTCGTCAGATCGTTCAGTCTTGTTTCGATCCGGTCAAGCGCGGTATCGACGTCCTCTTCCTCGTCGTCCAGCAGAACGCCGGCACTCTGTCCGAGATCGGAAAGCTCGTATTTGTATTCCCTCAGTTTTTCGATCATCTGCGCGGCGTCCGGCAGATAATCGGAGATCGCTTCCGCTGCGCTGATCGCTTTCCCGATCAGATCCGAGGCGGACAGCCCCTTATCGTTTTCATACAGCGCACGGTAGATAACGCTTGCCTGCTTTCGGATCTTCTCCCCGTTCATGAGCTTTTTCTTTCTGGCGCTCAGTTCATCGTCTTCCCCGATCACGGGTTTGATGCTTTCGATGTCGTTGATCTGATAGCGCAGGAGTTCGATCGTGCGTTCCTTTTCCCGATCGTTTTTCGTCAGCTCCGCGATCCTTTTGCGGATGCCGCACCAGCGTTCATACGTTTCCCGGTAGGAAGAAAGCGTATCCGCGTCCCCGGCAAACGTATCGAGAAATATCACATGAGAAGCGGGATCGAGCAGCGACTGCGTATCGTGCTGACCGTGGATATTGACGAGCCCGGCGGCAATCTCGCGCTGCATCGAAAGCGTGATCGCCCTTCCGTTCAGCCTTGAGCCGGAACGGCCGTCCGCAGAAACGGTACGCTGCAGAAGGAGGTTCCCTTCCTCGTCCGGAGAGAGACCCATTGCCTTCAGACGTTCGGTCTCGGCGTCTGACAGACCGCAGAAGAGTCCGGATACGACGGCGTGGTCTTCTCCGGTACGGATGGCGTCCTTCGACGCCTTTTCACCGAGCAGGAGATTGATCGCGCCGATGATCATGGATTTCCCGGCGCCGGTCTCTCCGGTCATAACGGTAAATCCGTTTTTAAAATCAATATCCGCGGATCGGAAGACCGCAAGATTCTCGATATGAAGCGAACTTAACATGGTGCGCCTCCGGCTTCCTTCATTTCAGCAGTTTACGGAATTTCGCGGCAAAATCGTCTGCGATGTCACTGTCACGAAGCAGAACGAAAATCGTATCGTCCCCGGCAATGGAGCCGACGATATCCTTCCATCCCATACCGTCGATCGCGGCAGCAGCCGCGTTCGCCATCCCGGAATACGTCTTCAGCACGACGATATTGTTCGCAAGATCGACGTGAATCACCGTGCTTTTCAGGATCTCACCGTATTTTACGGAGATCTCGATCTCTTCATGAACGGAAGGAGCGTAACGGTAGCGATGATTCCCGGCGGAGATCTTGACGAGCTTCAGTTCACGGATATCACGGGATACCGTTGCCTGCGTCACGTCAAAGCCGTTTGCCTTCAGGGCGGAGATCAGATCGTCCTGCGTCTCGATGAACTGATTCGTTACGATCTCAAGGATCATTTCGTGTCTTTTGCTCTTCATTCCGGCGTTCCTTTCAAAATCAGTAGTCTTTCAGTTTCCGGTTGAGTACGGCAAAAAAGCCGTGAGTTTTATTTTTTTCGTGCAGACGGATCAGCTTCGTCACCGTCTCCGCGCGACGTACCACGACGCTGTCCCCCTGCTGCACGGGGATCGTACCGCAGGAGTCGACGGACAGATACATGATCCCGTTCCCGCGGCAGAGATTCTTTACGGAAAACACGGCCTCTGCCGAAAAGATCAGAGGACGGGAGTACAGCGTATGCGGACAGACCGGAACGACGGAAATCACGTCAAGTCCGTCGTCGATCACAGGACCCCCGGCAGACATGGAATACGCGGTCGAGCCCGTCGGCGTGGAGAAGATCATCCCGTCAGCACGGTAGTTCATCAGCTCATCCCCGTTTTCCGACAGTGAAAAGTCGCACAGCACCGGTTCGGCGCCGCGGGAGAGAATGACGTCGTTCAGCGCGAGATCGGGGCCGGGCATTTCCTTCCCGTCGTGGATGACGCGGGCGGAGAGCATCATGCGCTCCTCACAGGTATAGTTCCCGCTGAAAAGAGACGACAGCATCGGGATCTCGTCCCGTTCCAACTCGCAGAGATAACCAAGTCTGCCGAGATTGATCCCGAGGATCGGCACGTCCCTGACCGACGCGTATTGCGCGGCACGGATGATGGAGCCGTCACCGCCGAGAACGATCACAGCGTCCGGCTTCTCCGGCATTTCCGTCAGAAGCTCGCAGCCGGAAAGGTCATTCCGGAACGGAACGTCAACGTACGGGGCACAGCCGTGCGCGTTCAGATAGGCGACGACCTCTTTGGTCACCGCAAGGCCGGGATCCTTTTCCGGATTCGGAAGAACGTACGGTATCACGTCTCTTCCTCCTTTTTTATTTTGCGGAACAAAGCAAGAAATTCACGGTTCCCGTCCCCGCCCTCGATCGGAGACGGAATGACGCCGAGGCAAGTGAAGCCCGCTTCCGCCGCTGCTATGCGGATCGAAAGGATGACCTTATCGTAGACCTTCGGATCGCGGACGATACCGTTTTTGCCGACGGCTTCCTTTCCCGCCTCAAACTGCGGTTTGATGAGGCTGACGAAACGGCCGTCCTCTTTCAGAACGGAAGATACCGCCGGATAGACCTTGGTCTGCGAGATAAAGGACAGATCGCAGACCGTAAGATCAACGAGCGTCCCGAGATCGACGGGACAGAGCGATCTCGCGTTTGTATTTTCCATTGAGACGACGCGCGGATCGGAGCGCAGGGACGGATGAAGCTGCGCTGTCCCGGAATCCACGGCAAAGACCTTCGCGGCGCCCTCCTTGAGAAGACAGTCGGTAAAACCGCCGGTCGAAGCGCCGAGGTCGAGGCAGACGAGCCCCTTCACGTCGAGAGAAAAACCGTCGATCGCGCCCTTCAGCTTGAGCCCGCCTCGGCTGACGTAAGGAAGCGGCTCGCCGCGCACCTCAAGCTCGTTTTCCCGGTCGTCGCTCATATCGTACGCATCTTTCGTGATCTGCTTTCCTGATAGATATACTTTTCCGTCGCCGATCAGGAGCTGTGCTTTTCTTCTGCTTTCGGCGTATCCGTGTGCCGTCAGCCAGACGTCAAGGCGCATTTCAGATCCTGCGCCCGGCAAGATATTCCGCGAGCGCGATCAGTGTTTCGGAGCCCTCGTAAACCTTCACGGCGTCGATCGCCGTCTGCGTCAGCTCCGCGATCTTTTCCTTTGCCTCTTCCACGGTCAGATAGGTGAGGAAGGTGGTCTTCCCTTCTTCTCCCTCGTCAAGGATATCATCCTCGATCTGGAAGGCAAGACCGACCGTCTCGGCGTAGACCGTCGTACGGCGGATCTGTTCCTCGTCGGCACCCGCGGCGTAAGCGCCGAGCAGGCAGGCGCACTTGATGAGGCAGCCGGTCTTCAGGCGGTTCATCTTCAGAAGAAGCTCGTAAGACAGTTTTTCCGTTTCACCGATCCCGTCGATGATCTGACCGCCGACCATTCCTTTCGGGCCCGCCATTTCGGAAAGGAGAGACGCCGCGCGGCACCGGATCTCCGCGTCACAGCCGGAGGTCATCAGCGTTTCAAACGCGTAGGTAAGGAGCGCGTCCCCGGCAAAGATCGCGTTTGCGAAGCCGAAGACCTTGTGATTGGTCAGTTTGCCGCGGCGATAGTCGTCGTTATCGACGCAGGGCAGATCGTCGTGGATCAGCGAATAGGTATGCACCATTTCCACGGCGCAGGCAAAAGGAAGGACGTCACAGTCCTTTCCGCCGAACAGACGGGAGAAAAGGAGCGCAAGGACAGGGCGGATGCGCTTCCCGCCCGCCTCGGCACTGTAACGCATCGCGTCGAAAAGGACGGCGCTGTCGGGATCCGTGACCGGAAGACGGTCATGCATTTCCGCGTCGATCAGCGCGGCGAGTTCACTCAGCTGCTTGGAAAGGTTGTTCATGATATTCTCCGTTCTGAGAAACGGTCAGGAGCCTGACGCGCTCCTCCGCTTCGTCAAGTTTTGCGGTGCAAACGCGGATCATCCCCGTTCCCTCCTCGTAGAGGGCAAGGGACTCGTCAAGCGACGCTTCACCGGTCTCAAGTTTCTTTACGATTTCTTCCAGACGCTTCAGTGCGTCCTCAAAATTCATCCCGTTATCCGCCATGTTCACGGTTCCTCCGTTTTTTTCGTTTCGTCCGCGTTCAGTCCGCGGACTTCGATTACCGTACAGTCGATCTCGCCGTTCCGCATACGGACGGTCAGTCCGTCGCCCGGACAAACCGTTTCCGCGCCGTTCAGCACTTTTCCTTCTTTCATGACCGCGCCGTAGCCGCGTCCGATCACGCGGAGAGGGCTGAGCGCATCCAATAATGAAACCGTGCGGGAAACGCGCGTCCTCTGATCGGAAAGATTCCTTCTCGTCTCCCGGTCAAGACGGAGCGCAAGCTCGGAAAGCTCCATTCTCCGGTCGTCAAGAATGCTGCGGCAGGAAACGAATACGCGCCTTGACGCAAGATCCTTCACTGCTTTCCGCCTGATTTCGACAGACCGTACGAGAGACCGGTCAAGCCTATTTCCCGTTGCTTTCAGGGTTTGCAGCAATTCCGCCCGGTCCGGGACCGCAAGCTCTGCCGCTGCCGAAGGCGTAGGGGCACGTCGGTCGGAGACGAAATCACAGATCGTGAAATCGGTCTCGTGCCCGACGGCGGAAATGACCGGGATCCGGGATGCTGCGACCGCACGGGCAAGCCGCTCGTCGTTGAACGCCCAGAGGTCCTCAAGCGAGCCGCCGCCTCTGCCGATGACGATCACGTCACAGGGCAGCGTACGGTTGAAAAATTCAAGCCCCGCGATCAGGGAAGGCACGGCGGCGTCCCCCTGGACGAGCGCGGGATAGACGCGGAGCACGGCAGACGGGAATCTGCGGCCCGTGATATTGATGATATCTCTGACCGCCGCTCCCGTCGGTGAGGTGATAACGCCGACGGAGGAAGGAAAGCGCGGGAGGGGTCTCTTTCGCTCCTCGGCAAAAAGTCCTTCTGCTTCCAGCTTCTTTTTCAGCTGTTCGAATGCAAGCGCAAGCGCGCCTTCCCCGTCCGGCTGCATTTCGTCGGCATAAAGCTGATATACGCCGTCCCGCGGGAAGACCGTGATCCTGCCGTGCAGGAGGACCTTCATCCCGTTTTCCGGCGCAAAGCGTACTTTCAGCGCGTCGGACCGGAACATCACGCCCTTCAGGGAACACTCTTCGTCCTTGACTGTAAAATAGAAATGTCCCGTTTTATAATGATTCGTGAAATTCGACAGTTCTCCGCGCACCCAAAGGTCCTGCAGAGGCCCCTGCGCGTCGGTCACCATCTTCATATAGCGGTTCACCTGCGTGACAGTCAGCGCGTTTTTTCCGTTCAGCATGATATTCAGTTCCCTCCGCGATCAAATGAGCGGGCAGCCTTCGCCATGAAGGAAGGCGTCTTTTGTCAGAAGCGCGATCCCGGCGGCGTTGTCGGAAGCGTAGACAGGCTCGGCGAACCAGGCGTCGAAGCGTTCCCGCAGGGCGCCGCGGATCAGCCGATTACTCATCACGCCGCCCGCGTAAAGGATCGGAAGGCGGCCGTATCTGTCCGTGATCTGCATGCTCATTTCGACCAGCGTATCGCGTACGAAGGCAAGCGTATATGCCGCGATCCTTTGCGGATCGATCCCCCGTCGCAGCATCTCCGCCGTCTTGTTTTCGATCCCGGAAAGGTTGCATACGCCGTCGCGGACCGTGATCTTAGGCTTCTCCGGCAGCGGAGAAGCGTCTGCCTCCGAAGCAAGCCTTTCCAGTGCAGCTCCGGCGGGAAACGGTAAACCGAGCGATACGCCGACGCGGTCGATCGCCTGCCCGGCGCTGATATCCGCGGTATAGCCGGAAAGCGTGATCTCCCCGTTTTTTACGTGAAGGACCTCCGTCGTACCGCCCGATACGTGGAACGCGAGGTATTCGCCCCCGATCAGGTCCTCCCTGCCGGCGGAATACATCGCGGCACGGATATGCCCGCGCTGGTGAGAAAAACGGTAGAGCGGGATCCCGTACAGTGTCGATACCGTTTCCGCAAGAGCGATCCCCGCGAGAAAGCAAGGCATATAGGACCCTTCCGTGTCACGCGGCGAGACGGAAACGCCGACGGCGTCAAGACCGGTCTGGCCGATCCCGGAGACCACGGACGGAACGTTTTTCAAATGAGAAAAGACGGCGTCGCTCTGGCGAAGGCCGCGCTCTCCTTCCCTGACGGGAAGAAGCTTTTTCTCGTTTTTCAGGATCCCCCGTTCATCGGCGACCGAAATGGACGTGGTGTAATTGCTGGTATCGATCCCGAGAAATCGGTTTTCACCCGGCATTTGAATCACGCAGCCCGAGTTCCCCGGCGATCGCGTTCAGGACGCCGTTTGCATACTTTGCCGTTTTCGGCTCGTCGTATTTTTTGATCAGCTCCACCGCTTCGTTGATCGAAACGCGGAAGGGGATCTCTTCGGCAAAATACAGCATTTCCGCAATGCTGAGACGCAGTCCGGAAAGTGCTGCCTTCGAGATCCTTCCGACGGAACGGCGTACGGCGTGTGCCGAAATCATTCCGTCGATCTTTTCAAGATTGGACGAGACCGCAGTAAAGATCCGCTCGGTATATTCGTCGTGTTCCCATTCCTGCTCTCCGGTCTCCTGAACGTAAAGTTCTTCCGCCGTCATATCGGGCTGGAAGCACTGTTCAAAAATCAGGATATAAGCGTGTTCCCGCGCTGTTCTTCTGTCTGCCATACTGATTCCTCTTTTTCTCGATGAATGCTCATCGGAATGAATGATATTCATAAATATACCAGTATATTATACATTTTTTTTGTTCTCTTGTCAACCTTCCGGATAAAAAAGATTGTTCGCCTCGCTCTTTTTGCACGATCCGCCAAGAATTTCATATTTATACTCAAATCGTTCACATACGCGTTGATTTCCCTGCTATAATAAAAGAAATATCTTTTCGGACGGTAAACTATGAAATCATTCAAAGATATCGCTTACAGGGTCCTTTACCCGACCTGCGCGATCTATACGGTCATGACCCTGCTCTTTACCGCGATCTTCTTCTCCTCCTCCAACGAATACGGCAGCCCCGGCATCACGCCGACCGGCATCGGAACGATCCTGCTTTTCAGTTTTCTCGCCTCTCTTGCCAATCTGCTCTTCGGAGTAAAGCGGTTCCATCCCCTCCTGCGTACGCTTCTCCATATGATCGCCCTCACCGCTGATTTCGCGCTGTGCTTTCTCGTGCTCGGCGGATATTTCAGGTCCGCCGGAACGCTTGCGTTTATGGTCCTTCTGATCTTCGCCGTTCTCTATCTGCTGATCGCGATCCCCTCCTACGTCGTGTTTGCCGTTTCCGGCCGCAAAAAAAACGAGGCGGAAAAGTACGACAGTATTCTAAGCAAGAGATCCTGATATGAAAAACGCAAACGTTCGTTCCTCGAACCGGAAACGGAAGGCAAAAAAGCGTGCGGAGCGCATCACCGCGCTGGTCCTTGCAGCAGCGCTGATCCTGCTGATGATCGTATTGATCACCGTAAAGCTCGCATCGGACCGGAACGGGAAGCTTCAGGACGGAACGGAAACGGTCTCAACGGAAAATGAGACGGGACCCGATACTTCCTTTCCTCCCGAAACGGAACCCGTCACCGATCCCGGAACGGAGCCGGAGACGGAACCCGAAACGACGCCTCCCGATACGCAGCGCCCGGACGGCTACCCGTACGTCGAACCGGTGAAACGGTACGGCACGATTGAAAACGCGTCGGTGCCGACGAATCCGTTCGTTGAATTCCCGGACTATCCGCCGTTCCCCAATGAACCCTATCGCGCCATCCCCGCGGATATGCAGACCCTGTACGGAGACGTGATCCTGCCCGAGACGGAAAAGGGAGACGACGAGTATCTTGACAGTATCGTCTTTCTCGGCGACTCCCGCACCTACGGCATCAAATTCTATAACCAGTGGTACCATTATTTAAAGGACGGTCTCGACACGAAGCAGGTCTGGACCCCCTCAAACGGAACGATCACTCTGTATAACGTTCTCGATCTGCAGATCTATTACCCGGACGATGACGTCGAAATACCGCTGACCGAATGCGTGCGGCGCAAAAGGCCGAAGGTCCTCGTCATTATGCTCGGCATGAACGGGATCGGCTGGCAGACCGCGGAGCAGTTCCGGTACGAATACGGCAAGGTCATCGAAATGGTCCTGAAGGAATCGCCCGAAACGAAGATCCTCCTCGGCAATATCCCCCCGGTCACGCGCACCTACGGAGATATGGATTTCGTCAATAACTACAAGGTCTGCCTCGGCAACGCGTGGATCGCCCAGCTCGCGCAGATCTACGGTCTGAAAGTAGTCGATCTTTATTCCCATTACGTCGGCGAGGACGGCTATCTGCCGGAGGAATATAACGGCGGAGACGGGCTCCATTTTTCCCCGACCGCATACGTCGAGATGATCGATTATTTCCTGACACACAGATAAACGGCAATTTCTCACCCGTGCATCCTATCGGCTCCGTTGAAAACCAGCGGAGCTTTTTTCATTGAAAAAGGCTGCCGCAAAAGCGGCAGCCATAGAAAGCGAGGATCAGGAAACGAGTGTTTCCATCCATTTACCGATATAGGGAGACAGACGGTCGTATCCTTCTTTGTTCGGATGGACGGGATCGCGGAGATAGCGGTTGGTCGTGACCGCCATCAGCTCGTCGTTGACATAATCGTCGTGATACATATCGAGATAACCGATGCCCCATTTTTCGCAGATCTGTTCCGCCATATCGTAATAGGGATCCATCTCCGTCACTTTTCCGATACCGTCGGCAGCTTTCATGTTGAACACCGCGATATAGCCGACCGTCGCGCCCGGGAAATACGAATCGATATAATACAGCGTTTTTTCCATGCCGCCCGCAAAGGTGGAAACGTCAAAGTCCTTTACGTCAAAGGAATCCGTGATCGTACCGACCGGCGCGACGCGGTCCGACCCGTCGACCGTTCCCCACGCGTCGTTGACGCCGCCTTCCAGGATCACCATGTCGTAGTTCTTGCTCTTGACCGCGTTCAGCTGATTCAGGATCATCGGTCCGGTCCCGCGGATATCGGAGAAGCAGTATCCTCCGACAGAACGGTTATCGGAAACAGTGCCGAACTGTTCCGCGATGCGTCCGGACCACGCGCGGACGCGCTCGTCGTCCCATTGTCCTGCGCAAAGTGAGTCGCCGAGGAAGAGGACATGAAGCCCTTCCAAAGGAGAATTCGCTTCCCGTGCGAACGTTTCCGCTTCTTTTACGGTTAGCCCCGCGTATTCCGCAAGGTCCGCAGCGTCAAAAGGATCGTCTCTCGTCACGAGATAATGATCGTGATACCGTCTGTCGGAAACGAAACGGATATACGCCGCGTTCGCTTTGCTCACGATATACTGCATGACGGAAACGGTATCGTCCGCATTTTCAAGAATCCTGATACCGTTTGAGACCGTACCGTCACAGATGACGTTTTTATTTTCGTCATACAGCACGAGATGCCAACCCTGCGAGGTCACGGCAGGACCGAATGTGAACACTTCACCGTCCAGTGCCTCGATATAATCGGAGGTATAAAAAGAACCGTCGGGACTTTCCTGCCCGCTGCCGTTCACCCAGCCGGTCGTTTCCGGTCCGATCAGATACAGATTCTCGTACGGGAACGGGGGAACCGTTTCGGGCGGGTCGATCTTTTCCGCTTCCGTGACCGGGACCGTACCGCCTTCCGTCTCTTTTTCGCTTTCCTTGTCCTTTTCTCCGTTAACGGCACACCCGAGCAGGGACGCCGTGAGAAGAAGAGCGACGATACCGCGGATCATTCGTTTCATACCGTATTCTCTCCTGCTTTGACTAAATTTCCGTTTCGGACCGATTGACTTATTCATCCTTCGTCCGTTACGGTTTGATTTTATCACGGATGGAGCAGTTTGTCAACCGAAAAACGACAAATTCGTCGGCATTTCCGACAAACGAAATGCGTTATTTATTATTTCTTTATGAATTACGCCGTTTTTTGAATAAATGTGTGCGACGTCTTGCATTTTTTCGACAATTGTGATAGGATATAGCGCATAGAGCCGTGTGAAACCTGCAGGATAAGGGCAAGCGTCCGTTCGGACAGCGCCCGCTGAAGAAGTAACACTTTCAAGTACGGTCCTACCGTGAGGACTGCAGGTGAACGGCACTCTGGAGAAGCCCGAACGATCGGGTGCCGAAGGGGCAAGCGAAAGCGAATCTCTCAGGCAAAAGGACAGAGCAAATACATTCCCTTTTTTCGTTTGTATTTGGGCTGTCCGTCGGACGGCCCTTTTCTAATTTCTTCTTTCAGGAGGACGATCATGCAGGCATTTTTCGATTCCGTGGCAAAAGTAAACGACGCGATCAATACGGTCGTATGGACCAAGGTGGGTGTCTGGCTCCTCATCGGCGCCGGCATCTTCATGACCTGCGTCACCTTCTTCTTCCAGATCACTCACATCGGACATTGGATGAAGAAGACCATCGGCAGTATGTTCAAAAAGAGCGTCATTTCCCACAGCAAGGACAAAGCGTCCATCTCACCGTTCCAGGCCCTCTGCACGGCGCTTGCCGCGACCGTAGGTACCGGAAACATCGCGGGTGTCGCAGCTGCGATCTGCGTCGGCGGTGCCGGTGCGGTCTTCTGGATGTGGCTCGCCGCATTCTTCGGCATGATGACCAACTACTCAGAGAACGTGCTCGGTATGTATTACCGCAGACGCAACAAGGACGGCGAATGGTCCGGCGGTGCGATGTACTACATCAGTGATGGTCTGGGAGCCAAGAAATGGTTCGGTAAGAGTGCCGCGAAGGTACTTGCCGTGATCTTCGCGATCTTCGCAATCCTTGCTTCCTTCGGTATCGGCAACATGGGTCAGGTCAACAAGATCGTCGCAAACGTGGAATCTGCTTTCCCCGTTTCCGGTCTTGCCACTCCCCTTTACGGCAGCGTTACCGTATATTCCCTGATCATCGGCATCGTGATCCTCGTCATTGCGGCGCTGATCATCATCGGCGGTCTGCAGAGGATCGCTTCCGTTGCCGAAAAAGTCGTTCCCTTTATGGTGATCGCGTTCGTCGCGGGAAGTATCGTGATCATCGGAGTCAACTACGCGAATATCCTTCCTGCTTTCGGCGCGATCTTCAAGAACGCGTTCAAACCGATCGCTGCGGTCGGCGGCGGTATCGGCATCATCATTTCCAAGGTCATGACGCAGGGCTTCAAACGCGGCGTCTTCTCCAACGAAGCCGGCCTCGGTTCCTCCGTCATGGTCCATTCCAACTCCAACGTGACCGAGCCCGTCACGCAGGGCATGTGGGGCATCTTCGAGGTCTTTGCGGACACGATGGTCGTCTGCACGATGACCGCACTCGTCGTCCTGACCTCCGGCGTTTACGATCTGAGCACCGGTGCGCTCGCGGAGGGCGTCAACGACGCGACTCTGGTCGCAAAAGCATTCAACTCCGTCTTCTCCTTCGGGAATATCGGTGAGAAGTTTGTCGCCGTCGCTATGTTCCTCTTCGCGTTCACGACGGTCCTCGGCTGGTCTCATTACGGCACCAAAGCCGTTGAATATCTCTTCGGCAAAAAGGGCACGATCGTCTACCGCATCATCTTCGTTGCCATGATCGTCTCCGGTGCGCTGATGACTTCTTCCCTTGCGTGGGACATTTCCGATACCTTCAACGGTCTGATGATGCTCCCCAACCTCGTCGGCGTCATCCTTCTTGCGCCTACCGTTTATCAAATCACGAAGAATTACGTTGACCGCAAGATCCATGGGAAAGATATCAAGCCGATCCTCTCCTACGATCCCGCGATCCAGAGAGAGCAGGAGCTGACCCAACTCGGCTACGATCTCGACGAAGGAACGATCACCGCTGAAGAATACGAGGCTGCCGCGGAGAAGATCCGCGAAGAAATCCTCGTGGAGCGCCGTATCGCGATCACCAAAAAGAAAAAGACCTCCAAAAAATAATTGCAGAACTTAAAATGATCCGGAGAAGCCGTAAGGTTTCCCCGGATCTTTTTTGATTCGGATCAGTAGATAAACAGGATCTCGTCGAAAATGATATATTCGCCGTAGGAATAGGTATATCCGTCGGTATAGCATCTCATATTGATGACCTCAAAGGGATCAAGAATGCCGTTTTCATCGCACGCCTTGTTGAGATATCTGCCGTCGTCGCCTTTCGGATTGGTGAAATAATAGGACTCACCCGGGACGTAGATCCAACCGCGGAAACCGTCGGGGAGCGCGATACGGCAGGAAGTAACGTTGGTGGATTCGACCCATTCGCCATCCTGATAATAGTACGCCGTGATCTCACCCTCCACACCGGTGGTACAGCGCATCTGGTTGTCGTTGACGGTCACGGAAGCGCACTGCGTTTTGCCCTCTGCGGGGATCACGTGCGAAAGATCGACCCAGAACATGATCCCTTTGGCTCCTCCGACGTTGTTCTCATAAGCGGAAATGACGGTGATCTCGGCGCGTTTTTCGGCATTCTGTCCGGCAGAAGCAAAGCGTGCGGCCTGCCCGTACAGCGCACCGTTGTCGGTATCGACCAGCTCCAGCGTCGGTGAGGAGTGTCCGTCGAAGGAATACGTCGTTCCGTCCGGATCGTCAAAGCACATTCCGCGTGCGAAATCCCCGATCTCACTGTCATCGGGAAGATGATCAGGAAGAAGCTTGCGGTATGCCTCCAGCGCCTCTCCCTCCAGTTTTCCGTAGCCGTTGACCGGATACGTGACCGGCGGTTCCGTTTCGGGTTCGGTCTGCGGTTCGGTTTGCGGCTTTGTTTCGGGTTCCGTCCCGGGTTCCGTTTCCTTTACGGGTTTGGTCTCGGGTACGGTCTCGGCAGGCTCCGCTGTGTCGTCCCGCATTTCTTCTTTTGTATCAGACGTTCCCGGATCCTTTTCCGCCTGATCACAGGAGCCGAAGCAGAGGATCGACGCGGCAAGAAGCAGCGCAAGAATGATTTTTTTGTTCATAAACTTTCCTTTCCCTGCTCCCTTGAATGGAGCTGTGCAGATTCTGAAACCATTATACTTCATTCGCTCCGTACCCTTCCTGCCGGATCACGTTTTCGGCATGGTACGGGGGGCGGTCAGGCCGCTTACGGTTGAGAAATATTGCCCGTTCCGTTTCCCGCATTCGTTTCCACCTTCTCCGCAGGGCTGCCATCGGTTTTTTGCTCATCTTTCGGCTTTGCGTATTTTTCAAAGAAAGACAGCTTCAGACCGGTCTTATAGAAATCCTTGACCGAGCACCCTGCTCTGCCTCCTCCGGCACAGGCGCAGGCGCAGGCACACGAGCTGTGTACGCAGGAAGAACGGGAACCCGTACTGTGCGTTCTGGTTACCGGACGGATCCTGATACGGATATACGTATTCGGGTCGGCGGTATAGCGATAGAGCCCGTCAGCGTCATAACGGAGCGCTTTTTCGTCTTCTTCCTTTACTGCCTCCTCCGTCACCGTCTTTTTGCTTTTGATCATGCTCTTTCCGCATTTGTTGCAGGTATCCTTGCTGCCGTTCCGTGCCGTACCGCATTCCGGACATTCCTCATAGAAGACGATCTTCTCACGCTTTACCGTTTCCGTTTCACCGAAGCCGGAACCGTTTATATAGGACTTGAAGGAATTAACGACGGAGATGATGACGATGACGAAAGGAGAAAACACGATGAGAATGCCGATAACCAACGCGAACACGTCGGCAACGCTCCGCTTTGCTCCCGTCTCTATGGTTTTCGAGAGGTCAAAGCCGTACGCGTCGTTCGGATAGGTCAGACTGATACGGTATTTTTCGCCTATGGAAAGAGGCTTCGTCCAAGTGTAAAAGCCGTCGACGATTTTACAATCAGGTGCCGCACGGAGCGCTTTTTCCGCTTTCCATTCAAGCGTCAGCCGATTCACTTCTATTTCGTCGAACCAGCCAGGCGTAAATTCGTAGACCGTCTCCCCCTCAGCCAACTTATCGACCTCATACATATAGTCCTGCACGATGCTGAATTCAAAGGAAACGGTTTCACCCGCTTTATAAGAGCGTTTGAAATCGATGCGGGCGTAAACCTCGGGATAATCGTTGACGATCTCCAGTTCTCTGATCGTATCGGTCGATATGATCTCGTAAGACAGACAGTGTGAATTCGGAATACCGACCCTGACCCATTCAAGAGGTCCTTCGATCACGGAATCGAGAACAAGCCAGTCGATATGATAACGGATATTCAGCGTTGCGTCGTCGTTGACCGTAACGGTCACGATATAATCCTTGATCTCATCCAGACCGTACGCGGCGGACGCCGGATATGCGGGGAAAACGGCAGCGAACAAAAGGATCAGGGTCACTGCCGCAGAAAGAATTTTTCTTTTCATCTGGACCTCCTGAGCGGGCAGATCCCCAGCATCTCCGAGGACCAATTTCTGCGCTTGACACATTCTGGCGCGGTCCATATCTTCTCCCAGGGATCGGTCAGCAGATTGCCGAGAGGCTCTCCGTTCAACCAGCTCTGGCAGGGTACGACGTTTCCGCCCGGAGTGATCGCCATATTGCTGAGGCAGGCGCCGCAGCTCGGCGTCATGATGCCGAGCGAATCGAAAAAGTCTTCTCCGAACCAGCCGGGTGACGTAAAGCTGATCTCCATCCCGTTTTCAAAGCAATAGGAAACCGCCTCGGTCAGCGTCTCCTTCATTTCCTCTGCTGTCATCTGCAAAGCGGAGGATTCCTCACCGAGCGCGTTGCCTGTGGTGATGATCCCGGAGCAGGTCACATACCGCACTCCCAGCTCCTTCAGGACGGCAAGCGTTTTCACGTAATCGCGGTTCAGCGTGCAAAGAGGCGTATTGATGCTGAGATTGAGCCCGGCGGCAAGGGCGTTCTTGATACCGTTCAGCGTATCAGCGTACCTTTCCGTTCCGACGAGACGGTTATGGATCCCGGGATCGGAGGAATAAAACGTGACCTGCAGACTGTCGAGAGACGCCTTTTTCAGATCCTCACAGAGTGCCGGCGTCAGCCGGATCCCGTTGGTATTGAGACGCGTGACGAACCAGCGCGCGTGATCGATCAGCTCGGTCAGGTCGTCCCGCATGGTCGGTTCCCCGCCGGTAAAGGTCACCTGCGGGATACCCGCGGCACGACAGCGGTCGAGCAGCGTCTTCCATTCTTCGGTCGAGAGTTCTTTTTCATCCGAACGTTCCTGCCCGGCGGCGTAGCAGTGAACGCACTTCTGATTGCAGTGCCACCCGCCGTTTTTTGTCATGGCTGATACCATCAGGTCCATACGATGCGGTGCGCGCATATACGGCGCGTACTCGACGAGGGACATATAACCGATCTCTTCTTCCGGTTCTTCCCCGCGTGCGATCCGGCGGAAAGTCTCCAGAATGGAATACAGATCGGTCGTGATCCGTTTTTTGGGAAGCAGCGGGTAGACCTTCTTGACCTCGGCGCAGGTCGCTGCGACGATCCGGTCAGCCTCGTCCTCGTTGATCGGCCGCCCTTCGTAACGGTTGACCTCTCCGATGAATGCGGAAAGAAGGATGCTCCAGGAAGGATTGACGGGGATCACGTCCTGACCGTTGACGATCGCCACGCTTTTCCCGAGTTCCTTTCCCTTTGTTTCCGGCGGAATCAGATGGATACGTACGACGCCCGGTCCTTCCGGATTCAGCGTCGTGTGCAGGACCTCTCCGTAATGTGCTTCCGCGTATTTCAGTTCTCTTTTCGTTGCTGTCATTCGTTCCTCCGGATTCAGTATGATTTCAGGGTCTGATTGAGATCAATCGCGTCTCAGGCAGTCGATCACCGCGTCATCCGCGATCTTGACCGTCGGCTTGTCGTCCGGGATCTTCTCGTGCAGGCGGGTCAGCGTCAGGTCTCGGATATGGACGCGGTTCCCGACCTCGATCAGGGAGGTCGTGTTACGGAGCGGGTCTTCCTCGGTGCGGAAGCAGCCGTCTATCACGACCGTTCCGATATGAACGAGGTCTTCCTGGAACCAGATCAGACCGCCGTGACCGGTACCTTCCATGCGGCAGGAGGACGCGTGGATATTTTCAAGTAGGATATCGTCAAAATAGCCATAGCTGCCGGGCACCTTGCTCCAATGCGTGAAGTTGACCGCGTTGAACTTATACGCGCCGTAAAGATTGCGGATCGTGATATGGCGGACTTGCGCGATCCTCGAAAGCAGACGGATGCCCGTCCAGCCGTTGTCTCCGCCGTAAATACCGTCGATCGTGATATTCTCGATATCGTTTTCGGTTCCCGTGAATTCGCCCTCGTCCGCGTTCAGAGCGACCATATCGTCGTTCGTATGTCCCTTCAGGTTATGGATATAACCGTCGCGTGCATAACCGTTGACGTGGAGACCGTCCTGATTGAGGGTTTTATTGTTGCAGTCAAAAATCACGTTCTCAACCGTGAACCGTTCGGAATCCGTGAGCATGATGCAGAAGCCGCCCGGATCCTTGACCGTCAGATCACGTACGGTAAAATCACGGACGCCCGTCAGCATCATCACGAGTTCTTTTGATTTCTGTCCGACGTTATTGCCGTTCCAGATCCCGCCTTCAATCGTGAAATGGGATGAATATCCGGTTTCCTCGTCGGCCTTGTTCATCAGCATCGGACAGTTCGATCCGTCCGCAAGAAAGATCTCCGTCGCGGGAGAGCAGATCAGACGCGTATTGCTGCGGATCACGAGCGGCGACGTGATCACGTGTTTGCCGTCCGGGAATACGACGATCCCCTTTTTATCGAGCAATTCCTGAAGTTTCTGCGTATCGTTCATCTTAATTTCCTTTGCTTTCTCTCAGCGAAAGCAGTCTCCTTTTTATTTTCGTTCCGAAATAAATCGCCGGATCTCATCCGCGACCTTATCCGCAATGATCCCGTACCCGAGCCCGGAAAAATGGAGCCCGTCGCCGGAAAGCCCTTCCGGTCCGATACCGGCACTGACCGTGTACAGATCGTTCAGCGGGATTGAAAGATCCTTTGCAATGGTATCGACCTCCGCGTTGAGCAGCGGGAGCTGACGCTTCCAGATCCTGTGCGGCTCCATCCCGTTCGGCTCGTACGCGATCGTTGAGTTGGCGATGATCGTCCGTTCCGTCCCGATTTTCAGAAGCAGTTCTTCCAATTTTGTACGGTAAAGATCGATATCGGTCATATGTCCGCAGTGAAGACCGTGGTTGAAATGGATCACGTCGTAACGGTTCTCACGGACGAACGTCATCACGAGACGGTGATAGATCGGCATATCGACCGAATAAGCAAGCGCAAGGAAATCCACGATGCAGGTCCCCTGCAAACGTTCCGCGACCGCGCGATAATACCCTTCCGTGATCGAATCTCCGATCAGAAATACGCGCGGCAAATCGTGCCGTTCCGTTTCGGCACTCAAAAAATGTACCCATTCGACCGGTTCTCTTTTGACTCTCATGTTGATCCCTCGTTTCATATTTTGATTCAGGACTGCGGTGTTTCTTCTTCCGCAAACAGTGCGGAAAGATCGATCCCTTTGGAAGCAAAGACGGCAGCAAGCGTGGACGTCTGCCGCATTTCGCCCCGGATGGTATCTTCCATGTCGGTAATGTAATCTTTCGCTTCTTCGGCAAGCTTCGTTTCAAGCTCCTCTTCGGTGATACCGAGCGCCCTGAGAAAATCATCGCGGCTCATGACGGTCAGCGTTCTTTCCCGATCACCGACCCCCACTTTCCGTTCACCGAACCGGATCAGACTGAGATCCGTACAGTCTCTTTCGTCCGTGATAAAGATATCCGCCTCTCCGACGCCGAAAACGTACTCTCCGCCGAGAAGCGACAGCCGCTTCGTGATCGCGAGCATCTCGTAAAAATGCCATTTTTCATAAAGAAAACTGACTGTCACCTTTTTTCCGGTAAAGACGGAAGGCTTCGGTTCCGTTCTGCCGGCAACGTAGCCGACAAATTTCCGGAAATCCCCGTACTGCGTCTTTTCGTACATGGAATTTGAGATCGGGCAATCGTAATAGATCTCGTCCTCCTCGCAGGCACCGGCGCATGACGGGAACAGAGCGATCAGCTCTTCCGCCGTCACGTCAAGATCCCGGCACATGGCCTGCACCAGCTTGACTGTGCTTTCCGCGTCGTCGTCGCTCTTATGAAGGTTCTGCAGATCGGTCACCTTCATCGCCGCGCAGGCGTTTTCAAGTGACGATTTTGCTCCGACCCTCACATATTCCTCGTACAGATTCTGACTGTCGTAAAACCGGAAAACGATCGGTTCCAGACCGTATCGTTTCGTTGCCGTACGGAGAAATCTCGCATCGTTGGAGATCGAATAACCGAAGATCTTTCTGCCTTCTTTTTCGATCAGCGCACGGATCTGCCCGTAAAAAGCCGGGAATTCCTCTGCCGCAGCGTACCGTTCCTCAGGATAGTACAGCCGGATATCGGGCCTCTTCCCTTTCTTGTTCAGTTCAAAGGGCTTTTTCGGATTGATGACGAGATCGTCCTTTTCAAGGACCCGGAAATTTTCATCCGTCACGACGTATCCGAATTCGCAGATATCCCTTCCGTTGCAGCATTCAATGTCAAAAAACAGATATTCCATCTTACGTAAACCTTTTCTATTCACTCGATTATGTGCCGGGACCGGATCCGGCATAAAAGCAGGAATCATCCATTCCACCTGCCTTTCCCTTGCTGCCTTATTATATTATACACGAATCTTTTCAGGTTTTCAAGCGTTACCTGACGATTCCGTGAAAACATTGAACGTCCTTCCGTCCCGTTACGGGCAGCGCCTCAGACCGATTTGATCAGGCTTCCCTCCGTTCTCTTCACGACCTCAAGCTGCGTCGGGATGTTTTCCTCAAGAAGCCCGACGTGGCTGATGATCCCGATCATCCCGTGACCGAGCCTGACGTTTTCCAATACCGCAAGCGCGTCGTGGATCGATCCGTCGTCCAGGGTACCGAAGCCCTCGTCAATAAACAGCGCTTCGATCCTGATACCGGACCTCTGGGCAACGGCAGACATTCCGATGGAAAGCGCGAGGGAAACGAAAAATTTTTCACCGCCCGAGAGCATACCGACGCTGCGGCCCTCCGTATGTTCGGGGCAGCGGCTGTCGAAAACCTTCAGCTCCAGCCCGGTTTTATTTCCTTCCCCCCGTTCGTCGGTACGGAAGAGGCGGTAACGTCCGCCGTGGACCTTTTCAAGCATCCGATTCGCTTCGGAAATGACCTGCTGGAACATGATCGCAAGAACGTATCTGCGCAGACCGATCCCGGTGTCTCCGCGCAGTTTTTTGGCAAACGCAAAGTCGCTCTCTGCCGTCTGCAGGTCCCCGTCACATACTCTCTGTTTATCCGTAAGACCGGAGAGCTTGTTACTGAGCCGTTTGATCTCCTGCGCCCCGGCGGAATCTGCCGCTGTATAATCCGAACGTTCTTTTTCGATCTCCTTCTGCCTTGCATCAAATCCGTTCGGATCGGGCTCTTCCGCCCCGTTCAACTCTTTCCGGCTCTGCTCCAGAGCTTTTTCCGCTTCTGCAAGCGCCGTCCCGTAGGAAACGATATCCTCGTGGATCCTGTTTCTCGTTGCGGCGTCCGTCAGATATTCTTTTGCCTGTGCCGCGTCAAGGAAGCCGTGATCCGCAAGACCTTTCTCCAATGTTTTTCCTGAATTTTCTTTCTTCTCTTTCGCTTTTTCCTTTTCCGTCCGCGCAGCGTCGGTCTTTGCAATCAGTTCCTGCAGTGCGTCGCGCGAGGCGTCATATTTCCTTTTGACAGCTTCTGCGTTGTTTTTGAGCGTTTCGGCTTTTTTCTCCAAAGAGATGATCCTGCTTTCAAGCGCTGTGGAATCGGCGATCCCGCTGATCAGTGCGGAACGGGCGGCTTTCATCTCCGCTTGCAGCGATTCTTTTTTCTTTTCGGCATCGGTCAGGCTTTCTTTTTTCTTTTCCCGTTCCTTATCCGCATCCAAACGGTCGCGTTCCGCTTTTTCCCACGCTTTTTTCGTCACCCCGGCTTTTTCTTCCGCCCGGTCAACCTCTGCCTTGCTGACACTGTCCGCGCGTTTTTCGGCAAGCTTCGGATGGGACCTGCTCCCGCAGATGGGGCATTCCTCTCCGTCCTTGATCGCAGAAGCGATCTCGCCGTAGATCCCGGTATAATATCTGTCACGGTAATCCCTTGCGGTCCCGTCAGCTTTATCAAACGCGTCTTTTGCGTTTGCGGCTTTTTCGACGGCACTCTCAGAGACGGAGACAGCATTCGTGTAGTCCCTCTCTGCCCTGATCCGCACGTTTTCCGCCGTCAGCAGTGAAGTATCCAGTTCTCCGAGCTTCAGATATCCTTCCCTTGCCGCCTTACAGACGCCGATCTCTGCGTTCAGCTTCGCGATCTCGTCTCCGTTCTGCAGCTTATCGTTTTCTGCGCGAAGATCATCCACGGCCTTTTCTTTTTCCGGAAGACTTCTTTCGAGCATGGACAGAGCGTTTTCTCTCGTTTTCAGTTCGGAGGAATCATTCTCAAAAGAATCAAGAAGAACGCGGACCGCCTCTGCTTTCTCCGCTTCATCGTACCGTTTTCTTTGTTCCTCGATCCGTTCCTTCTGACCCGAAAGGAGCCGGTGCCGTTGTTCGAGCTCGTGAAACGTCTTGAATCTGAGGGCAAGCTCACGCTCCTTCGTCAGGGCTTCCTGCTTTTTCTTCCCGTCGAAAAGTGCGTGCGCGTTTTCTGATTCCTCCCTCAGACGCGTCAAAAGTTCGATCCGATCGTTCAGTTCCGTCAAAGAAGTCATTTTTTCCTCGGAAAGCGAGACAAAGATTTCTTTCCTGATCGAGTCCAGTGTTCTGACGCGCGCCTCCGCTTCATCGTAAAACGCACGGGCATATTCGTACCAACGGTCTACGCTGAAAATATTACATAAGATCTCTTCCTTCTCTTTGGAAGGAGCCGAAAGAAACCGCTCGAACTGTCCCTGCGGAAGCAGCACGACCTGCCGGAACTGATCCTTTTTCAGACCGATCAGCTCCGCAGCTTTTTCCGTCAGATCATCCTTTTTGGGATTTGTGAAGAACGGTTTCTCACTGCCGTCCGGCAGGATCTCGCCCGCTTCATAGGCAGCAGCGTAATTCGTCCTCCTCATCTCGAGGCTTCTTTTGAAACGGTACGTCCTGTCATGAACGGAAAACGTAAATGAAATGAACGTCGCGAGGGAACGGGGGGCCTGCGTGCATCTCCACTCCTCAAGATCGTTTCTGCCGTTTCTTTGTTTTTCGCTTTCCCCGCTCCCGCCGCCGTAAAGCGCGAAGGTCATGGCGTCAAAGATCGTCGTTTTTCCGCTTCCGGTGTTTCCTTTGATCAGAAAAATGCCGTTTTGCGTCAGTTTCTCAAAATCAACCGTCTGCTTTTCAACGAAAGGACCGAATGCCTGAAGTTCAAGTCGGATCGGTTTCATTGGTTTTGTTCCTCCGCTTTTCTGACAGCATCTTCAAACAAACCGACGAGACGTTCATCGGGTTCCGTTTTGAGTTCTTCCTTGCAGAACCAGCGGAAAAGCCCGACGGGATCATGATCAAATCCCTCAAGTTCTTCGATCGTGAGCGTCACGGTCGTGTTTTCCCCTTCAAAGGACTTTCCTTCGCATTCCAGCAGATTCGGGTAGACGCCGCGAAGATTTGAGAGAACGAGCTGCCCGACGTAGTCATCGGTCACGACGAGACGGACGTAGCCGTTTCTGACGTCCTCCGGAACGTTTCCGTTCATCAGTTCGGCGAGCGTCCCCTTCAGTGTGGTCCGCTTATGAAGCAGTTCCAGCGGAACCGTCCTTACCGACATATCGGAGGTATCGACCAGGGTCACGCTCTTTTCCTGCGTTTCTTCTTTCCCGAAGGAATACGGCATCGGCGTACCGGAATATCGGACGGTCCCCGTTACGCTCTGCGGTTTATGGAGGTGACCCAGCGCCGCGTAGTCAAAACCGTCAAACACGGAGGCGGAGATCCGGGACGCAAAACCGATCGCAGCCGCACGGTCGCTTTCCGACGTTTCGGCACTCGTCACGAATGCGTGAGCAGCGATCACGTGCTTTTTTGTCGGATCAAACGTTTCCCGCATCCGTTCGAGAACGACCCGGTACGCCGCCTCCGTCGAATCGATCCTGTCTTTCTCTTCCGGGAAAAGACTTCTCACCGTTTCTTCATTGATCCAGGGGAGACAGTACACGTCGGTATCCTGGAACGAAACGGGAGCGAAAGTCTCGTCAGGAACGCCGTATACGTAAAGCCCGGCGGACGAAAGAAGACCCGCGCAGTTGGAAAGACGTTCCGCCCCGTCGTGATTTCCCGCGATCAGGATCACCGGAATATGATATTCCCCGCAGAGCTTCGTCACGGCTTTATCGTAAAGCCGCATCGCGTCCGCGGAGGCAACGGAACGGTCGTAAACGTCGCCGGATACGATCACGGCATCGACTCCTTCCCTGACCGCGATCGCGCAGATCTGTTCGATAAAACACGCCTGATCCTCAAGCAGACTGTACGTGCCGTCCGAGGCGCCGAGATGCCAGTCTGACGTATGAAGAAACTTCATATCTCAGTTCCCTCCTTTCTTGAAAGTCTGTCCGTTACGACCGAAATGCTTCACGGTTCCTTATTGGGAACGATCGGATAAAGCTGGATCATGTTGCCGCCGTCGACCGTAAGCTCCGCACCCGTGGTATTGCGGGCGTGCGCGGCAAAATACCACACGGCGTCAGCGATATCCGAAAATTCGGCGATATCACCGAGCGGCGTAAAATTGGACGGCGCATTCCTGCAGTCGTTGTAATTGCCGATCCAACGGTCCGTTTTGATCATTCCCGGCAGGACAGCGTTGACGCGGATATGATACTGTCCGAGATCGAGCGCAAGCGCGCGCATCATGCCGAGCTGAGCGGATTTAGACGCGGAGTACGCGATCCGGTCGGGAATGGCGCGGTACGCTGTGTTGGAATTGATAAACACGATCGATCCTTCGCCGCGTTCCTTCATTTCCGCCGCACACCGTTCGATCAGACAGTAATTGAAAACGACGTTGGTCTGGATCACGTTGTTGAAATCGGAAAGCGGACTTTCAAAAATGCGCTGACGGATCCCGAGGTTCGCGGCATTGAGGACGAGACAGTCGATCCCGATCCCATTTTCTTTCAGGTCGGCAAAGATCTCTTTGACCCTTTCCTCATTCACCGTATTGTCCGGAAGCACCGGAACGAGTTCATAAGGGCTCACCGTGACCGAAGGATACGACTCCCGCAGTTTCTGGGCTGCCTCCTCGGCTCCCTTGCCGGAACGGCTGGTGAGAACGACGTTCCACCCCTCCGAGGCAAATTTGCAGGCGATGCCGAAGCCGGTATTGACGGTCCCGCCGGTAATGAATACGGTCTTCATAACGTTATTTCCTTTCCAATTCAATATCAGAAATAAAACGCGGTCCGGGGCGGACGGATGTCCGTGAGCGCTCCGGTATAGTGACGCAGGGTATGCTCGGCATAGGGATGCTTCAGGCATTCCTCTTCATCGATCTCGATCCCGAGCCCGGGTCTGTCACCGATATGGATCCTGCCGTTTTCGTAAACGAGGTTTTCGTTCGTTACATAACGGCGATATTCGACGTCACTGTACATGATCTCAAGAATGCAGAAATTCGGGCAGCAGGCGGCGAGCTGAAGCGTTGCGGCATTGGCAACGGGTCCCGACGGATTGTGCGGTGCGAACGGGATATAATGCGTCTCCGCCTCCGCGGCGATCTTCTTCAGTTCCATGATACCTCCCGCGTGAGATACGTCGGGCTGGATATAGTCCGCCGCGCGCCGACGGAAAAGCTCGGCATAATCGTACCGGGTATAAAGGCGCTCCCCCGCGGCAATGGCAATCGGAGATTTTTCACGGACCTCTGCAAGTGCTTCCGCATTGTTCGGCGGGACCGGTTCTTCAAGGAACATCGGCTTGAACGGTTCGACCTCACGTGCGATTTTGATTGCGGTCGGAACGTCAAATCTGCCGTGCGCCTCGATCAGCAGATCAACCTTATCCCCGACGGCGTCACGGACAGCCGCGATGCATCGCAGGGCTTTGTCAAGATCATGATTCGATATCTGAAGATAACTCTTACCGAATGGATCCCATTTCATCGCGGTCACGCCGCGCTGAACGGCGATCCGTGCCTTCTCACCGAATTCCTCCGGCTCTTTTGCGCCGGAAAACCATCCGTTTACATAGATGCGGCAATCTTCGTTCACTTTCCCGCCGAGAAGCTGGTAAACGGGAACGTTCAGGCTCTTACCGAGAATGTCCCACAGTGCCGTTTCCACGGCTGAAAGAGCGCTCATCAGGACGGCGCCGCCTCTCCAATAGGCGTCACGGTATATATCGTGATAATGCTTCTCGATCTGACGCGGGTCCTTACCGATGAGATAATCCCTGATATGTTCCACGGCGCCGACAAGCGCTTTTTCCTTGTATTCGAGCGTGCCTTCCCCGACACCCGTGATCCCTTCGTCCGTGTACACCTTGACGAACACCCAGTTGGTGCGGTAACAGTCAACGACGAAGGTCCTGATATCCGTTACTTTCATTTACTTACTCCGATCTGTTTTGATAAACGTTTTTATCCCTTATATGATTGTAACACAGAAGCCGTCATTTTTCAAGTCGTTGTGCGGTTTTATGGCAGCGGTATTTTCGTTTTTTGTAACAACTGCGTAACAACTGTATCCGTTTTTTTGTCATTCCCTCTTGTCAATGTCTGATCCCTTTGTTATAATATAATAAACCGTACCGATTTTTTGCTAAATGAAAATGAAAATTTAACTGACCCGTGTAATATTTTCCTCCGCACTGAGGTATTGATGACAGAAGACGAGAAGGAAGGATAAACCAAATCATGAACTACGGAATGGAACAGAAAATCAAAGTTTTTAACTGGGTATCCGACATTTCAGAAAAAAGCCCCGACGCCCGTGCGGACAAAATGATCTCCGCCGGAAAGCTGACAAACAGCAAGCTTCAGCTCAAGAAATTCCGCGAAAACGCGGCAATCATTGAAAAGTACCGCCAGCAGGCTTCCGGAAAAAAGATCAAGTCTCCGGTCACGAAGAAGCAGACAGAAAAAGCGTGGAGCACGCTCCGCACGCTGTGCAGTACGGTCCTCCCGCTTCTCGAAGAGAACAGCCCCGTTTACGCTTCTGTTTCCGATAAAAAAGCGGCGATCGAATACCGTGACCTGCTGACCGAATGCAGTCGTGTGATGGACCGCGGCGACCGTTTCGAAGCGCAGATGAAGTCCATCCCCGAAGGTTATTCCCCTCTTGCCGCAACGGAAAAAGCTCCCGGCTTCCGCAGTGCCGACGCGCTCACCCTCGTGGAAGAGCTCACCGGAAAGGATCCCCTCGCAAAACTGAACCGTCTCGTCTCCGATCCCGTTCTTGCCGACACGCTTACCGGTGATCCCGGTCTTCGTTTTTCCTCTCTTGCTTCGGATCTTCGGGCTCTGAACGACTACCGCCTGCACAAGCCCGGCGATGTGGAAGCAGGAGCGGCAAAGGCCTTTGCGGATATCCGTACCCACGGAGATTCCATGCTTCGTTCCATCGACGGTCTGCTCGGAGCGGAACTGCCCGGAAGCAAGAAATATGAAGCGCTTCAGGAATATAAACTGCTCCTTATGGATTGCCGAGAAACGGTTGCAGTCGCCGATCAGCGCACCCGGATGCATCAGTTTGAAAAGGACCGGGAGGAACTTTCAAAGACGACCGAGGCGATCGAGAGCGTCATCAAACCTTATCAGATCGTTCCGGAAGATGAGGGGGAGGAACTTCCGTCTGAAGGCTTCGGGTTCGAGCTCCGCGAAGTTTTGAGCGATTACGTCCTGCACGGCGCCTCCGAGAACTCGTTTGAAACGGAATACGAAATCCTCGGTTCCGGCATCAACACGATCCGCGATTCCCTGCCCGCAGGTATGACAGAACACCTCGCTGATTACCGCACGCCGGAAGAGCTGGCGAAGCTCCACGACGATGCGGAAAAAGAAAAGCGTGTACCCGGCTCCTCCGGGAATCCAATGGTCCACGAATACGCGCAGCATATTGACGCTTTTATCGATATGCGGATCATGCAGTCCAAGCAGGCGATCCTCGTCAGCCAAAACAAAGAAACCTACGATCGGTATGCCGCCGATCTGAAAAAAGAGATCGTATCCGTTCCCGAAGACGCGCTCCGCTCTTCCCTGAAAACCATGGCAGACCAACTGAACGGGATGCACAAGGTGGGCGTCAATTCGTCCTCGTACCGTGCTTTCCGCAAGGCGCTGAACGAAGCCGCCGTCAGCGGAGACCTCGGCAAGCTGTATGAGACCGCGCAGAATTATATCCGTGACAAGGGCAATCCCAGGTCCGAAAACGGCATCCGCCGCCTTTCCATGGCACGCTCCGTTACCGCGATGCTGGAAGGATTGGAAAAGAAAAAATCCGTCCCCGCGCCCAAGCCCGCCCCCATTCAGGAAGAAGAATTGCTCCCTTCGGAAAAGCGGATCAATCTTGATATCGACGAAATGGGAGAACCCTACGTTGATTCAGTCAATATCGACAGCCGCGTTTTTAACGGTGCAGAAATGGATAAGGCGCTGGAGGAGCAGAAAATAGCCTCGGATAAAGCTAAGGAAAATGCGTTGAGAGAAAAACGGAAGAAAAGCATTCAGGAAAACGATAAGAAATTCAGACCGATGGTCTACCGTTCCTACCAGCCGAAAACGTCCATGAAAGCGCAGAAGCTGCCGAAAAACGCCCCTCTTACGGAAACCATGATCGAAGCACAGGATAATCTCTCCTGGCCCGATACCGATCAACGCGGCTTCTCCAGAAACCGTGAAGCGATCCGTTCCGCCATTCAGGCAAACAGTGCGATTTATCCGCCTGAAAACCATCAGGCGATCGCCGATACGGTCTACGGTCTGATCAACCGTCACCTTTCCGGTCACGACCTCAACGGTTACGCCAATTTCATCAACAGCGCCCGTGAAGCTTTGTTTGAAGAACACGACGGAAAAGCGCCGCTGATGGACGCAAAAGACGATTTCTCTTTCCTGCATACCATCGGTCAGCTGATCGTTCACAATTCGGATTTCATTCCGAAACAGGTCGCCCTGTACCGGGAACTGAAAGAAAAGGATCCTGACGTCAATCCCTTCAACCAGCCGAATGCGCTGACTTCCAGCGTGCCGAAGATCACCGGCGAGGAGAAGATCAACGAACTGAAAGCAAAGCGCGTTCTGGATATGTTATTCAACGTTGACGTTTCCCGGAAAGATAATCAGAAATACACCCTTCATCACGTGATCTACACAGAGATCTACTACGGGAGCGAAAAGCAGTTGGAAGTCCTTGCGCACTCGCCTCAACGCTGGTTCCAGGAACTGAGCGATATGAAGG
Organism: Eubacteriales bacterium; assembly: GCA_045617585.1. Classification (GTDB taxonomy): domain Bacteria; phylum Bacillota; class Clostridia; order Oscillospirales; family CAG-272; genus CAKRZE01. The sequence goes on along the minus strand of JAZLIW010000202.1, from coordinate 20,162 downwards.
AAAGCGATAACATGTATTACACGGAAACCGGACTCACTCAATACCTCGATGATGACGTCAAAGATATTGACGGAAAGAACCTCTATCCGCTTGAACTTGATTCCCAAAACCTTTACGAGGAGCATACACACGGTCTTTCATACTGAAAGAATTGATATATCTTAAAAAAACCGGCAAATAGAGACACTCCTCTTTTGCCGGTATTTTTAATTTTCATTAACAACGGACCCCGGGGTCCGTCTCGCTCCAGAAACCGGGCACGTCGGGCAGCATCATTCCCATCAGGATCTCCGATGCCATCCAACCGGTCATCGCCGCATTGGCCGCCCAGCCGAGATCGTGCGGACATCCGTATGCCTCGCCGAGATCCATATCGAACGACCTGCACCAGCCCCCGTTCAGCTTAGGATCATCGCTGAACATCTGTGCACGCAGAAAAAATGTCACGGTCTCTTTCCAGAGTTTTTTGTAACGTTCATCTCCCGTCGCACGGTATGCGTAAGCAAAACCGATCGGCAGCCAGTTGGAGGAATAGAGAAGGTCCGCAACGGGATCACCGTTTTCGGTCAGGATCGAGCACTCCCCCGTGCTGAACCGGCTGCAAGCCGCGGTATAGCCGGTGTCCCATTCGAGAAAACCGCCGGAGGAATGACGGTGCTTTTCCAGATCGTCCGTGACTCGTGAGATCATGGCGCGGTACCTATCCTCTCGGGTCGTCTCGTAGAGGACGGAAAGCGGGAAAAGAAGTCTGCAAGCCTCCTCTGTCTCGCTCTGCTCCCTCCTTAACATGTCGGGATACAGGGAAATAAGCGTTTCAAGCCCCCGTACCGCCGTATCAAGATACTCCCGTTTCCCGGATTTACGATATGCAAGCAGCAGCGCAGCGTGATACCAAGCGTTGTAATGTGCGGTCGGGATGCCGTGTTCTGCTTCCGTAAGCGCGCGGATCCCGTTTTCATCCAGCGCCACGCAATCGGTCCGCATCGGACGCAGACCGTCGCGGCAGGTTGTTTTCACGAGAAAATCGAGACAGCGCAAGATCGGTCTGACCCATCTGTCGTCCCCCAAAAACAGACTCATATACAGCCCCGGCAGGATGGCACGCGCCGCGTCGTCCTGATAGCATACCCCCCACGCCACGGAGGACCAGCGGAGCATTCCGTCGAAGAGACCTCCCCTGATCTGTAAAGGACCGTAAACAAGACCGTTCAGAGCCTCTGCCGCGTTCAGGCATTCCGTATCACCGTATAAGGCTCCGTACAGCCGGAACGCACCTGCCGATTCACCGCTGCAGTCCGTCCGAACGATCGTATCCGGCTCCTGAATGCCGTCCGGACGAATGTTATGCTTCAGCCCTTCTTCGATCCCGCCGCGTCCGCCGTCTACGAGAAACCGCTTCATCCAGTTGATCCCCATACGAACGGAGCGCTTTCTGCAGGATTCCCACGTGTCGGGATCGGACAGATCCTCTTTCGCACCGTAGGTCACCACGGGGCGCGGAAGGAGTTCCGGTTCGCTGCCGGTCAGGAATACCGCGATGAATCTCACCAGTTTTTCCCATACCCCGCGCGGCGCAAAACGTGCACGGTGATAATCCCGCATGGCGAAAGAGGTCATCAGCAGATTTCCGGCGCACTTCCACATTCCGGGAAGACTGCCCGGAAGGATCTCTTCCCTTTTCATATTCGTGTGCGTGTGCGCGATCACCATCTCCCGGAAAACGAGAAGATCGACCGTGTCGGCAGGACGCGCGTACGGAACGCAGGTAAATCCGCTTTCATCATCCAGCAGGTCTCCGAATGCGATGCCCGGTATCCCGTGCCCGTCGGGTGCCACGCAGATCAGACGTTTTCTGACGGTAGGTACCGGCTGTTCCGAATAGATATTGCCGAAGGTACTGAGCGCCTCGGTAAAGAAGCGTTTTCCCTTCTCCGCTTCCCGTTCCAGCTTCTCATGCAGACGCGCGTCCGGGACGAGGATCCCGGAGGCAAGCACGCAGAACGCGTCGAACCGGGAAAGCTCCTCATGTAAAGCAGCATCAAAATCCATAACGGTCACGTCGACCGGGCAGGAGCGCAGAACGGAAACGAGATCACAGTCCCGCTCCGTAAGGATCAACAATTTCATTCGACAGTTCCTTTCGTTCTGCTCATCAACCTCGTTCCGACTCAAATTTGCGGAAACGGTCGATCGTATTTTCGATGGCGCTGTTGACCGCGTTTTCCTTTGACGCGATCAGGGATGAAAGACCGTCCGGCTTGAGCATCTGCTCGTCCATTTTTTCCGCCATCATCTCCCAGTTGTACACGTATTCGATATAGGTGTGGCAGGGGGACGCGTATATCAGCTTCAGCATATCGATCGATTCGTCGTCGCGGACGTATTTCCCTTCCTGGAGATTATGGAAATACGGATCGCGGAGACGTCTGTAAGACTCGGCAGCCAGATTTTCGAGGATCACACCGGTCCGATCGGGATCCGGATTGCAGACCGGGATCGCCAAAGGCTGGAACTGTCCTGTCACAAACGACTGATAAGACTCCTGCTCTTCGTTTTCCTTCGGATAAGGAACAAGACCGAAGTCCATATCCAGCCGTCTGAAATAGTTCAGATACCCGATGGAACCGGTAAAGAACAGCATCCGGTTGTCGATAAAGGTATCCTGAAAGCCCCAGCGGTAGTCCGTCGTCGTTTTATCGCTGACGACTGCCGAAAGCTTTTCAAAGAACTCGAAATAATCGTCTGTCAGACCGGTGAAGTACGGCAGATTATCGTCGTCTTTCCGGAAGACCGTCTTATCCGCACCGAAATAGAACCCGTTGAAGGAAACGGTGCAAGCGCCGCCGAGACCGAAGAGATCGTCGGCGACCTCCCCGAATACGCCGTCCCCGTCCAGATCCTGCCCGAAATCAGTCACGGTCTCAAGGAACCTGTCGATCGTCCAGTTCCCGTTTTTGACCGATTCATACGGATAGGCGATCCCGTAATCCTTCATAAGGTCCTTATTGAAGACCATGGCAGTACGGAATTCCCAAAGATAAAGATTGATGTCACCGACCGCCATATATCTGCCGTCACCCACCGCGATCTCAGTCATCAGGACCTCCTGCCACCACGGCTTCGAGAAATCAAAGGCTTCGATGGAGGCGAGATCATACACTCTGCCGTCGCAGACGTTGGTGACCGCCATATTCTGCGCGTGCTGCCAGAACACGTCATACTGATGGTCGTTTGATGCAACCGATTGACGGATCAACTCGTTCACTTCGGCAAGAGAAGTCGCGTACAGTTCTATATCGATGCCTAATTTACTTTCCACGGCGGCGCTTCTGGAATACAGCGCATCGTTGACGGGCTCGCCATTGATCTCTTCTACGTGCGTCAGAAAGCCGAAAGGCGTCTCTTCTTCATATTGAAGCATGTTAAAGGTGTAACCGTCGTAATTCCCGGTCGGCAGATCATCATAAAGATAGGATTCGTCCGCTTTGGTCTCCGCTTCCGTTTCGGGTCCGGTCTCCTTCGGAAAATCTTCCGTTTGCACACAGGATACTGCCGACGCTGTCAAAAGAATCAGGAATAAGAACAATGAAGTCAATCTGACAAATCGTTTGTTTTGCATATTGCACCGTTCTCCGTTCTGAATTTTTGTATATTTTCTGTTTCATTATGCACCGTTCAAAGGACCTCCTGACAGTGCAGCTTCACACCGTCAGACCGCAGCTGCTTCTGTAGTTCACGGACGTCGACGTCAGCAAAATCCATGCCGGATGCCGCCGCGGTCCCGGCAGCCTGCCCCGTGACCGCGCACGCCTGAATGACGCGGGTGATATCCCACATGGAATCGGTCACCGAGATACATCTACCTGCCGTGATCAGATTACGGATCTTCTCTCCGTAAAGACAGGTATACGGCAGTTCATAAACAGGACCCCGTTTTCTCCAGTCGCCGATCATACCGATACTGTCGGTAACGTACTGCCGTATCGGCTTGCTGTCCGGGGTACTGACGCCGACGATGCGCCGCGTCATACGAAGCTGCGGGATCGTCGGGAAAGATACCGGTACGGCGCCTGCATGATCCTTCCGGTACCGCATCACGTCCGTAACTGCATTCTGATGTGCCGCGACCATGAAGTCCGTGATCTCCGCGGCGTCCAGACCACCGTATCTGCGTTTGTCAAGATAAGGTCTTGTTTCCCCCGGCTTTTTCTCATCGTCCGGGATATCGGCATAGCCGAGCATTTTCAGCCTGACGCCCTCCGCCTCGGAAAATCTGTAATACCAGGCGGCAAGGACGTTTCCTTGACCGAACGTCGCGCAATCTGCGCCGGAACGCGCGCATACGTCTGCGTCTCCCGTGGTATCGACGACGTTTTTCACCCTGACCGCACTTCTGCCGGATTTATTTTCAATGAAGACAGCTTTGATATGCCCATCAGAAGTAACGGTATCGGCAGCGAGCGTTCCGTACAGGATCTTCACCCCGGTTTCGATCAGGAGTTTTTCGGCGTCCACGGCAAACAGATACGGGTTATACTGTACCTCAAACCGATGCGCGATCCTTTCTTCTTCGCTCCCGCGTTCCAGCCACGCCTTCGGATACCGTTTTTCTTCCCATATCCCACGGCTGACGGAAAGACGAAGAAGCTCTTCCGCGATACCGAAGCTGACCTGATGCCCCATACCGTCGCACAAAGGCAGATAGATCGTCACAAGCCCGAGGGTCGCAAGTCCGCCGAGCAGGTATTCTCTTTCAAGCAGAACGGTCCTTGCGCCTCTTCTTGCCGCGGCAAGAGCGGCAGCGATCCCTGCGATCCCGCCACCGCAGACGAGGACGTCACATTCCGCCGTGACGTTCAGCTCCTTTTCCGGTTCCCTTATGATAAGCGGCATTGATTCTCACCCCTTTGCTATTCCATATCAAGTATAACACATCCAACCCATTTTATCAAGTCATTTATGCAGCGATCGCCGCAAACCGTTCAAAAAAAAGAACGGACGCGACGCTTCCGTTCATCGGATTTCTATCGGATTTCTATTGATAAATACGGCCGATCATGCTATAATAGGAATACGATTCAAATACGGAAAGGACGACCTTCCATGGAAAACAACGATACGATGCGCCTGCGTTCCCTGATCCCGAAGAACGCGGATTTGCTTGCACTGGAATATATTACCGAGGGTTCGGTCCGGAGCGACGGCGGCGGCCTATATTCTCACCTTCCCCCGTTTCACCGGATGCGTCTCGCGCTTCATCCCGCAATGCGCTCCAATATCCGTCTTGAGATCTGGCTGCCCGACGAATGGAACGGCAGATTCGCGGCGACCGGAAGCGGCGGGATCGGCGGTTTTCTCACCTACGATCTGATCGCCATGATGATGCGGGAAGGTTACGCCTGCGCAAATACCGATATCGGTACCTCGGCAGGACTGACCTCCGGATTTGAGAACGACGAGGTAAAAGCGGACTACGGTTTCCGTGCCACACACCTGATGGCGGTATACGGAAAGCAGATCGTGACCGGCTTTTACGGAAAAGCGCCGCTTTATTCCTATTTCCGCGGTTCCTCGACCGGCGGGATGCAGGCATATTCCGAGGCACAGCGCTATCCCGAAGATTTCGACGGGATCTACGCCGAAGTTCCCTCCATCCTCAACGCTGCCTTCCATACGAACTATATGTGGGCATGGCGGCATCTGCACAGGGATGACGGTTCTGCCCTCTTTACCGAAGAAGAACGGGCGCAGATCACGTCTCTCGCCGCCGCGTTTTTCCGTTCGCGCGGAGACGGAGAAGAGGGCGACTGCTTCGTTTCCTACCCGTATTACGGAACGGAGACGGTAAACGACTTTATGACGTATCTGCGTAAGAAAGCAGCAAGGTTCACGGAAGAACAGTTTACGGGGCTGCAGGCAGTCTACGAGGGTCCCTTCGACCAAAAGCGCGGGCTGCGGATCTCCTGCGGAATGCCGATCGGAAGCGAGTGGGACTGGGGCTCGTATTCCGGGGAAAACTGTCCCGGCGTCTACCCGTTCATATGGGCGTTCGGTCCGTCCTTTGATCCACACACATTTGACTTCTCGGACGATTTTCAGGTCTTCAACGAGAAAATGAGCCAATATATCAACGCGACCTCCCCCGATCTCTCCGCTTTCCGCGCAAGAGGAGGAAAGCTTCTTGCTTCCGCCGGAACGGCAGACCCTGTCGTTCTCTGGCCGGAGCTGAATATCTATTACGAAAAGGTCGCTGACTGCCTCGGCGGCATTGAAAACGCGATGGATTGCTTCCGCTATTACCTATTGCCAGGCCGCGGTCACGGTTATGGGTACGGTGCCGATTCGATCTCTGCGCCCGGGAAAAACGGATGGGGCGCGTTTGACGCTCTTGTCCGCTGGGTGGAAACCGGAGATGCTCCTTATTGCCTCGACGCCGTCAGCCATGAAGACGAAGGCTGGAAAGGCAAACGTCCGTTTGCACGAGCGATCTATCCCTACGGCAGCAAGGAATTCCCCTTCTTTCCGCATCCCGAAACCTATTCGGACGAGATCAAGTCGCATGGCTGACCGAAGGTTCAATTCTGCGTTGACGTAATTTTTCCTGCTCTGAAAAAAAGAAGCCCTCTCAATAGTCAATGATACTATTGAAAGGGCAACAGGAATCCGGATCCGAATCATGCCTTACATATAAATATAATCTTTTAGATTATAGCGATCGGGATCGCATTCGCGTTCCACAAACGTTTCATACAGATCGCGAATCGTATAGGCCTCGGCTTCTCTGTGCATAAAATAGATTTTCAGGATCCGTTCGCTTAAATCATCCCCGAGATAATACCCCGCTGCGTCCAGCAGCTCACACACCTCTTCATAGGAGCAGGAGGCGTATATCAACGCCGAAAGCAAGCTTTTCTTATCCGGGACAACCGGTCTCTTATAGTTCAGCCACGAGGCGATCGTCTCTCTTCTCTTCGCGTGTATCCATTACATTATCGCTCCTTTATCCGGTATATGATTTTTTAATGAATCTTCGCACAATTAGAACCCCAGCCCTGTTCTAACAAAAAAGAAAGAGACCATGAATTTTTTATAATTTTTGATCCAAACGTCTGTACATGCCAATTGATTCTGAACCGATACTGCATCAATCGGCTGCATTTTTCACTACCATAGTATTATTAGCCTTAAAGGACAGTTTTACGTCCTGTGCGGGCATGGTGAACGTGAGGATATACCCTTCTGTTTCATCGTAAGCAAGCGAAATATTCACGCCCTGTACGTCGGTAATGAAGTCATAGTTTGTATCTGTGGCAATCGGACCGAAAGATACCGTTACGGTCTCACCTGCAGCATATGAGGTTTTCTTTGCATGGAAGACGCGGCTGTCAAATGATACCTGATATTTCCGTTTAAGCCATCCGAATAAACGTAACATAATCGTTCTCCCCACAATATTATTCTTGCAAAACAGCCCCGCAGAGATGACCTGCAGGGCTGTCTGTGAATCATTAATACATCTTTGCTCCGGCGGGAATGCGGTTATCGAGCATGAGCAGGTGAAGCTTTTCTTCGCCTTCTTCGTGATGAACGGCGGAGATCAGCATACCGCAGGAGTCGATACCCATCATGGGACGCGGAGGCAGGTTGGTGATGGCAACGCAGGTCTTGCCGACGAGTTCTTCGGGCTCGTAGAAGGCGTGGATACCGCTCAGAATGATACGATTCGTGCCGGTACCATCGTCCAAAGTGAACTTCAGGAGCTTCTTGGACTTCGGTACCGCTTCGCAGGCAAGGACCTTTACGGCACGGAAATCGGACTTCTGGAAGGTCTCGAAATCAACGTAATCTGCGAAGAGAGGTTCGATCTCGACCTTGGAGAAATCGATCTTTTCTTCGATGGCGGGAGCGTTTTCCTGCATTTCCCTGCACTTTTCCTGCGAAGGGCAGGTGTCGCAGGCGCAGACATAATTCTCGTCCTTCTGAATATGATTCACTTTTTCTTCCGCCGCGGCAGGCTTATCAGCTTTCTTGTCGGAATCCAAAGGTTTCATTGTCGGGAACAGAAGAACGTCGCGGATAGAGGAGCTGTCGGTGAGAAGCATAACGAGACGGTCGATGCCGAAGCCGAGGCCTCCGGTGGGAGGCATACCGTATTCCAGCGCGTTGATATAATCGTAATCGACCTCGGAATTGCAGCCGGGCTCGGCAGCGCGCTTGGCGGCGACCTGCTTTTCAAAGCGGTCTCTCTGATCGATCGGATCGTTCAGCTCGGAGAATGCGTTGCCGAATTCGGTCGCGTTGATGAAATACTCAAAGCGTTCGGTAAAGAGCGGATCGGCGGGTTTCCTCTTGGCAAGCGGGCTGATCTCGACGGGATAATCGTAAATGAAGGTCGGTTGGATCAGCTTCTCCTCAACGTAAGCGTCGAACATTTCGGAAAGGACGGTTCCCTTCGTTGCGTCGGCAGGAACCTCAACGTGGAGGCGCTTCGCCTCGGCCCTCGCGGCTTCGTCGGATTCCCACGCGTCGTAATCGGAACCGGCATACTTCTTTACCGCTTCCTTCATCGTCAGACGCTGCCACTCGCCCATATTGATCATATTCCCCTGATACGGGATCACGAGAGAACCGCAGATCTTTTCGGCAAGAAGCTTATACAGTTCTTCGACGAGGTCCATCATTCCGTGATAATCGGTAAACGCCTGATAAAGCTCGATCGAAGTAAATTCGGGATTATGTTTCGGGTCCATCCCCTCGTTGCGGAAGATGCGTCCGACCTCGTACACGCGGTGCATACCGCCGACGATCAGACGCTTGAGGTAAAGCTCCGTCTCGATACGCAGGTACATATCCATGTCGAGCGTATTGTGATGCGTCTTGAAGGGACGGGCAGAAGCACCGATCTCAAGCGGGACGAGGATCGGCGTATCGACCTCAAGAAAGCCCTTGCCGTCGAGATAGGCACGGATCTCCTTCAGGATGCGGGAACGTTTTACGAACGTATCCTTGACATCGGGGTTCATGATCAGATCCACGTAGCGCTGACGATACCGGAGCTCGGTATTGGTCAGGCCGTGGAATTTTTCGGGGAGAGGAAGAAGGGATTTTGCAAGCAGCGTGATCTTCTGCGCGTGGACAGAGATCTCTCCCATCTTCGTGCGGAAGACGAAGCCGTCGATACCGATGACGTCACCGATATCCCACTTCTTGAAGCCGGCGTAACCGTCGTCTCCGACGTCGTCCCGCTTCACGTAGATCTGGATGGTCCCCTTTTCGTCGGCGATCCCGGCAAACGCGGCTTTGCCCATGATACGGCGGCTCATCATTCTGCCGGCGATCGAGACCTGCTGTCCCTCCATCGCGTCAAAGTTCGCACGGATCTCGTCGGAATACGCAGTCACGTCGTACTTCGTCAGCGTAAAGGGATCCTGACCGGCATCCTGGAGGGCTTTGAGCTTTTCACGGCGGATCTTCAGGATTTCACCGAGATCCTCCTCGGGAGCGGTCTCTTCCGCAAGCTGTTTCTTATTCTGTTCGTCCATGTTTCCGTTTCAACCGCGGCATGATGCCGCGGTGCCTTTCTTCAGGTGGTATTGTCAGTTTCTTTATTTTTCGATGGCGAGAACGCGGATCTGATAAGATCCGGCAGGTGCGGTGACCGTTACGACGTCTCCGATGTGCTTGCCGAGCAGAGCGGCGCCGATCGGGGACTGGTCGGAGACTTTGTTTTCAAGAGGATCCGCCTCGGTCGAACCGACGATGCTGTACACGGTCTCCTCATCAAGTTCCTCGTCAAGAACGCGGACCTTCGTTCCGACGTTGACGATATCGGTACCGATCTCGGAAATGACCTTTACGTGCTTGAGCGTTTCTTCCAGCTCGGAGATACGGGTCTCGACCTTTGCCTGCTCGTTCTTCGCCTCGTCGTATTCGCTGTTTTCGGAAAGGTCGCCCAGAGAAAGCGCGTAACGGATCTGCTCGACGACTTCCTTTCTTTTTGTCGTTTTCAGAAATTCCAGTTCGTCGGTCAGGGTCTTGAGGCCCTCCGGGGTTACAAGGATCTGTTTGGCTGCCATAATGAATCTATCTCCTTATTTGTATGATATTTATTTTCCAAGAAGGCAGTGGACTGCCTCGATGAGCTGATTGTCGTTCGCGTCCGTCAACTTATAGAAGTTGATCTTTCGCGCTTCTTCGGTCTGTTCCACGGTGATATCCGGCTTGATGCCGATTCCTTCGTAATTATCGGAAAACGGCGGATCGTAGGTCTTCGTTGAAATGGAGATCGCGGAATTGTCGCTGAGACGGAAAATCGTCTGCGCGGTTCCCTTCCCGTAGGTCTTCGTCCCCATGACCGTAACGTCGATCAGGTCTTTTTTCGCATAATCACGAAGCGCAGAGGTAAACAGTTCCGCGGCACTGGCGGAATTTCCGTTTATGAGAACGACCGCCTTCATGTCAAGGAATTCCTGATCAGAGGAGATCGTCGTCTCGTTCTTTGCCTTATCGTAAAGACGGACGATGGGTCCCTCCGGCAGGAGCAGATCGAGGATCGACGTCACGCTGTTCAGTTCCCCGCCGGGATTGTTCCTAAGATCGTACACGACGCCTTCGGCACCGCCCTCGGTCAACTGCCGGAGCGCTTCCGAAAACTGTTCGGGCGTGGTGGAATCAAATCCCGAAATACGGATCACTCCGATCTTCGTATCGTTTCCCTTCTCATCACGGAAGAAATGGAAATACACCGAAGGAGTCGAAACGGCGGCACGCGCAACAGTAAAGCCGATCTGCTCCGTTTCACCGCGGATCACGGTAAAAGAGACCTCTGTTCCGGCTTCACCGCGGATCACGCGGACAGCCTCGTCATAACCGAGATCGCTGACGCTCTTCTCCCCGATCATATTGATCAGATCCCCCGGTTCGACACCCGCCTTCTGTGCGGGAGAATCCGGAAAAACGTCCACGATCTCAAGCAGTTCGGCATCATCGTTCCAGACGACCTGTGTTCCGATGCCGACCAGCTGTCCCGCTGATTCCAATTCGCGCGCACGGAATTCGTCGGCGGTCAGGTAGACGGCGTATTTGTCCCCCAGCCCCGCGATTAGTCCGTCCAGAGCGTATTCCTCCATCCGCTTCTCATCCGCGTCACCGATGAAATACTGACCGATCAGGTCACGTATCTCGTCGGCTTTGTAATAAGCCGAATGAGAGGTCAGTACGTCGTTCAGCTTCCGGTTATACTTCCGGTTCAGATCAAGCGAGGTCAGGCTATAGGTCAGGAGGACCGAAACCGCGACGATCACGATCAATAAGGTAACGGATATTTTTCGCTGCATGGGTCGATTCCTTTCCGCCTGCGATAATGAAGAACAGGTATAACCGTATCCGGATCAGGTTCCGGGGATACGGACATAAGCGTGATACGGATTTGACGTATCGAGAACGTCGTAAACGACGCCGTTGATACGAAGCTCAAAATGACAATGGGCACCGGTCGAGTCTCCGGTCGATCCCGCTTTTGCGATGATCGTTCCCTTCGCGACCCACTGTCCGGTCGAAACGCAGAGCTGACTGTTATGGGCGTACAGCGTTACGACGCCGTTGCCGTGGTCGATCTTGACATAATAGCCGTAGCTGTTGTCCCAGCCGGCGTAGATCACGAGCCCTTCGTTGGAAGCGTAAACGTTCGTTCCGGTCGGGGCAGGGATATCCGTGCCGTTATGGTATCTCCAGCCGCCGTATACGGGATGGATCCGCCAGCCGGCGTAAGAAGAAATATATGTGTACTGGGTGGGAAGCGGCCACATGTACTCGCCTGCCGCGGTCGTCTGACGGTTTTCCTGTTTCCGCAGTTCCTCCTGACGGCGCTGCTCTTCTTCCTTGCGCCTGCGCTCTTCCTCTTCCCTGCGCTTGCGTTCCTCTTCGGCTTTTCTGCGGGCTTCTTCTCTCTGACGTTCGAGATCGGCTTCGATCAGTTCACCCTGCGCTTCGAGGTCTTTCTCCTGCTGATCAAGTTCCTTGCGTTTGTTTTCCAGTTCTTCTCTGTTTTCCGCCAGTTCCGCATAATAATCGTTTGCCTCGATGACCGCGGACATCAGCTCGTCCTGCTCTATCCGGAGTTCCTCCTTGTTGGAAACGACCTCTTCCTTTTCCGACTTGAGCTGAGCGAGCAGTTCGGTCAACGCCTTCTCCTCACGGTCCAGATTCTTGATCTCTTTCTCGCGGTATTCGGACATGGATCTCATCCGCTCGGTCCTCGTCAGCATGGAACTGAGAGAAGAGGAGGACAGGAAGATCGAAAGGAGATTATTTTCGGAGCCTTCCTCATAGGAAAGGCGGAGCTGCTCCTTGAGTTCCCGGGAACGCGCGTCAAGCTCTTCCTGCTTTCTGCGCGCCTGCTCCGTTTTCGCGGCGATACTGTCGTTGAGCTGATTCCCGCGTTCGGTCAGAAGACGGATCTCCTCCTGAATGGCAGTGATCTTCTGATTCAGGACCTCAAGCTTCTGTTCCGTGGACGCGGCGTTGTTTTCCAGTTCTTTCAGCTGCTGACCGATCCCCCAGATCTCGTTCTTTTTCTCGTTGATCTGATCCTCGACCGCTTTTTTATCCGCGTCGGTATACGCAAAAACGGCGGACGGAAGCGCAGAAAGAAGAACGATCAGCGCGGCAGTACAGCAGCACGCGCGGATGAATTTCGTTTTTTTCATACGGTCCTTTCACTTATTCATGTATTTTCTGAGGGAGATCATACTTCCGATGACCCCGCAGAGAATACCGATCAGGAAGAAGCCTGCAAGCAGGTACTTCCAGACCTCACTGAAGCTGACGAGCGTGAACAGATTGAAATCCGCAAGAAGGACCTTCTGCACGCGGGTGTAAAGAAGCTGCTGAATGAAGTACGCGATCCCGGCGGACAGAAGTCCGATGATCGTGCCTTCAATGATAAACGGCATGGAGATGAAGGTCCGTGTCGCTCCGACGTAACGCATGATGCTGACTTCCTGACGTCTTGCGTAAACGGAAAGCTTGACGGTGTTGATGATGATAAAGATACTGATGATGAACAGAATGACCATGAACCACACGAAGATCAGGATGATCTCATTGCGGATCTTTTCGATGGTCTCGGCAACGTCCGCACGGCAGTTGACCTTATAAATACCGTCGATGTTGGAGAGATGGTATTCCAGCGTATCGACCGACGCGTTTTCAAAATAAGTCACGTGGAATGCGTCGGGATAGAAATTTTCGGCCCCCTGGAGCGACGCGACGAGATCCGGATAGTCCTTCAGGTTTTCCAGTTCTTCCGCGAGCGCTTCCTCTTTGGTCACGAGACTGACGGTATCCACGTTCTCGAGGTTTTCGATCTGCGCGCGGATATTCGTAAGGCGGACTTTCTCGGCAGTAGGTACGTTGTCGTCGGCAACTTCGACACCATTCATATCATACACGACGTGATACGAGGAAACGGTCGAAGTTTCGCTCCATACCGCGTAGAGCGTGATTTTTCCGCCGTGAACGTCGCTCTCGTAGATCACGAAGGGTTCGTCCGCCTTGCGGATCTTCGAGTCGTCCTCCGGCTCGGGGGTAAGGCTCCATCCGTAAAACGAGACGTTAACGAATCGGGGCTCCGGTCCTGCGGGGAGATCGAAGGAATCGCCGACCTGATAGAGATTTCCGTCGGAAGGAAGCTCGCCGCTCAGGTCACAGCCGTTCGCGTTATAAAGGATGCGGATGCCGTCCCGGGTCGGGACGTTGCTCCAGATCGCGTACATCGTGATACTGTCACCGATCGCGTCCGCGTTCTTCGCGGTATAGACCTGCCCTGCCTCATATTCGGGGGCATCCGCGTCGGGATCGGTCGACCAGCCAAGGAAGGACAGCCGCGCGTCCTTCGCGGGGACGGCGGGAGGAAGACGGAGATTGTCTCCGCTTTCGTATTCCGCTGCCGGTTCAACGAAAGCAACGATCTCATTGAGACCGTTCATGCTTTCCATATTCAGGTTGATATTATAAACGAGCAGAGCGAAGGAACCGATCACGACAAGGCAGGACATCAGGACCGTCACGGACGCGAAGCTCATGACTCTGTTGCGCCAGAAGCCCTTGAAGCCCTGACTCAGGAAATATCCGAGTGAATACTTACGCACGGCATTTCCCTCCCATCCGGTCCTCGATCACCGTCCCGTTCTTGATGGTGATGACGCGCTGCTGCATCTGATCGACGAGCTCCTGCGCGTGCGTCACGACAATGACGGTCTTGTTGCAGTCGTTGATCCGTTTGAAGAGATTCATGATCTCAAGGCTCATTTTCGGGTCAACGTTCCCGGTAGGCTCGTCCGCGATGATCGTATCGGGATTGTTCGCCAGTGCTCTTGCCAGCGCGACGCGCTGCTGCTGACCGCCGGAAAGCTCGTCCGGGAAGCAGTCTGCCTTTTCGGACAGTCCGACCGTCGCAAGAAGGACGGGAACGCGCTTATTGATGTTCTTTTTCGATTCCCCGATCACACGCATTGCGAACGCGACGTTTTCATACACCGTCATCTTGGGAAACAGACGGAAATCCTGAAACACGACGCCGAGACGTCTGCGGTAATAAGGAACCTTATATTCCTGCAGGCGCGACAGATCGAAGCGGTCGACCGTCAGCTTGCCTGAGGTGATCTTCTCCTCGCGGAGGAGCAGCTTGATCAGCGTGCTTTTTCCGGCACCTGACGCGCCCACGATAAAGACAAATTCTCCGTCCTTGATCGTCAGGTTGACGCCGTCGAGTGCCTTCGTTCCGTTCGGATAGACCTTTTGAACGTTTTTGAATTCAATCATTGATTTTTATACCAGAAGCGGGCATCAGAATTTCACGGGCTTTGAGGTGAGATATTTTTTGACCATGAGCGCGACCTTGAAGGTGATCGCGTGCTCGAATTCTCTCAGATCCAGCCCGGTCAGCTTGCGGATCTTTTCCAGACGGTAAACCAGGGTATTTCTGTGGACGAAAAGTTTTCTCGATGTTTCGGACACGTTCAGGTTGTTCTCAAAGAAACACTGGATCGTCATCAGCGTTTCACGGTCGAGAGATTCCAGAGACCCCTTCTTGAAGACCTCCTGCAGGAACATTTCGCAGAGCGTCGTCGGGAGCTGATAGATCAGCCGGCCGATGCCGAGGTTCTCGTAATTGATGATATTCTTCTCGGTGTCGAAGACCTTGCCGACCTCAAGAGCGACCTGTGCCTCCTTGAAGGAACGCGCAAGATCCTTGATATTGTCGACCGCGGTGCCGATACCGATCGATACCTTGGTATAGAACTCGGAGCTGATCGTATCCGCGATGCTCTTCGCCAGCTTCTCGGTGTCCTTCTGATCGACCGGCTGCTTCATTTCCTTGACCAGGACGATATCGTTTTCACCGACCGAGATCACATAGTCCTTGTTCTTATCCGGGAACATATTCTGCACCATCTCGTACGGAACGAGATCGTTCTTGCCGAAGAACTTGATCAGGAAGACGACTCTGTCAACGTCGGCGTTGAAATGCAGCTCCTTGGATTTGATGTAAATATCACTCGGCAGAATATTGTCAAGAATGATATTTTTGATAAAGGAGCCCTTGTCGTATTTCTCGTCGTAAAGGTTCTTGATATTGCTGAGAGAGATCGCAAGGATCGAAGCGATCTTGTCAGCCATACGGTCCTCGCCCTCAACGAATACGACGTATTCCGCCTTCGGACCTACGCCGATGGGACGGTAGGTATACCCGCCGGAGGTCACGGATTCCGAGGTATACGCAAGCTCGTCACGGATCCCCTGTCTGGTTCCTCCGATCTTGGTAAGCTCGCTGCACGAGATGATAACGCCGTTCTCATCCACAACGCCTATGACGCGGTCGACGGCATCCTTCATCTGGTGAATGATTCCCTGGAACAATCTGTTGGACATATGCTGCTTCCCCTTTCGGTTGTTATATGTATCGTTAATGATCGTTTTTACAGTTCACGCATGAAAGTGATGCAGGAAAGAACGAAAACGGGCGCCGTTTCGGTCCGCAGGATCCGTTTGCCGAGGCCGCAGAGACGAACGCCGCTCTTCAGGGCGTATTCCGCCTCGTTCTCCGAAAATCCGCCCTCCGGGCCGATCAAAAAGGAAACCGCGCTTTCACCGGGTCCGACGAGCAGTTCCTTCAGCGATACGCTCTCTTCCCTTTCGTAACATAAGAACGGGATCGCGGCTTCGGATGCCTGACGGACCGCTTCCTCAAAGGGAACGGGCGCTGCAATCCCGGGAACGATCCCTCTGCCGCATTGTTTAGCCGCCTCCTCGGAGATCCGTCTCCATCGCTCCAGTTTCTTTTCCGTCTTTGCACAGTCTTCGAGCTTCGCTATGCAGCGTGACGATATAAACGGAACGATCCGCGTCACGCCTGTCTCGACGGATTTCTGTATGATCAGCTCGAATTTATCGCCCTTGGTCAGTCCCTGAAATAACGTCACGGGGCCGGGAGGCTCGGAGGAAATTCCTTCGGACAGGACGCGAACGGTGACCTCCGTCCCGTCAAAGCCGATCAGTTCCGCAAGAGTCGCTTTCCCTTCGGGGCCGCAGAGCGTGACGGTATCCCCTTTTCTCATCCGGAGCGCGTAGGAGATATGCCTTGCGTTATCCCCGGTCAACCGGATCTCATCCCCGGGTGCTCCGCAATCCGGCACAAAAAAACGCGGCAATTCCCTTTTCACCCCTTACGAAATAGGGCTTTTATCTGTTTTGACAGATTTATGCCTATATTTCATCAATTTACTGACTCATTATACATTATTTTTGTCATTTTGTCAAGAAGATTTGATCGGTTTTTGTAAGAATTCATAACGGCATTGGGAAAACTCCACAAATCGGAACGGCGTTCGATCTTTTCTTTTTCCCCTTGTTCGTCCGATTACCGCGGAATATACAAAAAAGGACTGCCGCTTGGGCGACAGTCCACATAAATACATGTTTTTGCTGTTTCGGGAAAGATGTTGCGCGTCTGATCGCAGTTCATGCGTCCTTCCGGAGAAGAAGCGCGTTCCAATCCCGGTCGGTCCTTGCCTCCACGAGCGTAAAGCCCTTCGAGATCAGGACCTGGCGCACCTCCTCCGCCTGACGGTCAATGATACCGGAGACGGCAAGGAGACCGCCCGCGCGGACGTAGTCCGAAATATCCTCCGCCATCCGGATGATGATATCGGCAACGATGTTCGCGGACACGAAATCATAAGGCCCTTCGCTCAGGTCGACATCCTTCAGCAGATCGGATACGCCGCAGCATACTGTCTCTTCCGTGCCGTTCGCCTCGACATTCTCCGCAGCGACTCTCACCGCAATGGGATCGATATCGTAGGCGTTCACGTGGCCGGCACCCAGCTTGGCGGCGGAAATGGCAAGGATACCGCTGCCGGTCCCCACGTCGAGGACACGGTCACCGGGCTTCATGTAATCCTCGATCAGCGCCGCGCAAAGGCGGGTCGTCTCTTGCGTACCGGAGCCGAACGCCATGCCTGGATCCATCATGACGATCTTTTCGCCGGGTCCGGGTTCGTAGGTCTCCCAGACGGGAACGACCGTCACATGTGCGGAGATCGGCAGAGGACGGTAGTATTTCTTCCATGCCTCCGCCCAGTCCGATTCTTTTCTCCCGACCGTTTCGATCTCCGCGTCGACCGAAAGAGAGGAGAAACGCTCTCTTAAAAACGCGAGAATCTCAGCCGGATTCCGGTCGTCGGAAAGGAAGACGCTGACCTTGACCTTGGTACGGTCCGCGTTCAGGATCGATTCGTCAAACAGTTCGCCGTAGATCGTCTCGATGCCGTCAGCGTCGTTCGCGTCCTCGATCATCAGGTTGTTGTCGATCATGCTCATGACGGCGCTGACGGTATCGGAATCCGCCGCGGCACAGGTCACGCGCAGTTGGGTCCATTCGTTCATAAGATCCGCCCTTACTTATTATCTTTGAAAATTTTCTTGAGGAAGGAGGCGACGCGCTGATGATTGGAGGTCCCGCAGGCCTCGTCAAACTCCTGAAGGAGCTGCTTCTGTCTGGCAGAAAGGTTTTTCGGCGTTTCCACGACGACGTTGAAGATCAGATCCCCCTTTTTCGAGGAGTTGAGATACTTGATCCCTTTTCCGCGCATCGTGAAGGAGGTACCTGTCTGCGTGCCCTCAGGAATTGAATATTTCTCTTTCCCTTCCAGCGTCGGAACGTCGATCTCCGCACCGAGCGCCGCTTCCGCAAACGTGATCGGTACCTCACAATAGAGGTTATAACCGTCTCGTTCAAATATATTATGCGGCTTCACGGTGATCACGATGATCAGGTCTCCGTTCGGACCTCCGTTGCGTCCGGTGTTGCCCTGCCCCTGCGCGCCGATGCGTTCCCCGTTGTCGATCCCCGCAGGGATCGTAACGTCGAGCTTCTTCTGGACCTTGACGTAACCCTTCCCTTTGCAGTTGGTGCAGGGATTCTTGATGATCTTACCGGTCCCGCCGCAGGCGTCGCACGCGCGGGAAGACTGGGAATATCCAAACAGCGTACGCTGCTGGAAGGAGACGCGTCCGGTCCCTTTGCAGGCAGAACAAGTCTCGTGCGCGGAACCCTTGGCAGCTCCGGTCGCGCCGCATTCGGGACACTTTTCTACGCGGTTATATGTGACTGTTTTAACGCATCCGAACGCGGCTTCCTCAAACGTGATCGTCTGACGGAACTGCAGATCTTCTCCCGGGATCGGACCGTTTCTCCTTGCCGAGGAGCTGCCTCCCCCGAAGAAGCTTTCCATGATGTCGTTCAGGTCGATCCCGCCGAAACCGCCGAAGCCTTCAAAACCGCCGAATCCGCCGCCGAATCCGCCTCCCGCGGCGTTCGGATCGACGCCGGCAAAGCCGTACTGATCGTAACGCTGCTTCTTGGTCTCGTCGGAAAGGACGTCGTACGCCTCATTGACTTCCTTGGATTTTGCTTCCGCTTCCGCGTCACCGGGATTCATATCCGGATGATATTTCTTTGCAAGCACCCGGTACGCACGCTTGATCTCGTCCTGAGTCGCGCTTTTTTCGATCCCGAGCACTTCGTAATAATCTCTTTTGTCTGCCATACGAATACCGTTATCTTTCTTCGGACGGAATAACCCGCATCGGCGGAGCATCCGTACGGACGCTCCGCCTTACCGTTTTTACGAATTACTGATTGTCTCCGGTCTTGTCTTCAAAATCGGCGTTGTAGAACCCGTTGCCGTTCTGATCCTGACCCTGCTGACCCTGCGCACCGGCAGCGTTGGGGTCAAAGCCCGCGCCGTTCTGCGCGTTCTGCTGGTAGAGTTTTTCGGAGATCTTGTAGAACGCCTGCTGGAGCGCTTCGGTATCCGCCTTGATCGCCTCGGTGTCACCGCCCTTGACGGTCTCCTTCAGTTTTTCGATCGCGGCGTTGATCGGCGCCTTCTCATCCTCGGTGACCTTGTCGCCGAGATCCTTCAGCGTCTTCTCGGACTGGAAGATCATGGACTCGGCCTGATTCTTCGTCTCGACCGCTTCCTTCTGCTTCTTATCCTCGTCGGCAAACTTTTCCGCGTCGCGGACGGCACGGTCGATGTCTTCCTTGCTCATGTTGGAGGAAGAGGTGATCGTGATGTGCTGTTCTCTGCCGGTGCCGAGGTCCTTCGCGGTAACGTTGACGATACCGTTCGCGTCGATATCGAAGGTGACCTCGATCTGCGGTACGCCGCGGGGCGCGGCAGGGATCCCGTCGAGCTGGAATCTGCCGAGCGTCGTGTTGCCGGCAGCCATATCGCGCTCACCCTGCAGGACGTGGATCTCAACGGAGGTCTGGCTGTCCGCGGCGGTGGAGAAGATCTGGCTCTTCTTGGTGGGGATGGTGGTGTTGCGGTCGATCAGGCGGGTGAAGACGCCGCCCATGGTCTCGATGCCGAGGCTCAGCGGAGTGACGTCGAGCAGCAGCAGGCCCTTGACGTCGCCGCCCAGCACGCCGCCCTGAATGGCAGCGCCGACGGCCACGCACTCATCGGGGTTGATGCCCTTGAAGGGCTCCTTGCCGGTGATGCCGCGCACCATTTCCTGCACGGCGGGAATACGGGAGGAGCCGCCCACCAGAATGACCTTGTCGATCTGGGAAGCACTGAGGCCCGCAT
>JAZLIW010000201.1:0-3108 GCA_045617585.1 Eubacteriales bacterium | reverse complement strand
GTATCCCGCTGCTCCCGCTCTGGCTGCTTCTGTTTTCATCGCTCGTTGAGGTACTGCAGTATTTCCGCTTCGTGGACCTGATCGGGCTCGGCGGGAACCGGCTGTTCCGGACGCTGCTCGGCACGTCCTTTTCGCATATCGATCTCGTCTGCTATCTTGCGGGGAGCGTTCTTTGTTTTCTGTACGAGTGGATCGAAAAAAGGATCTCCGCCGGAAAACAGGGCGAATGATTTCTTATTTCCACGGCGCGGCATCCGATGACGGTCGGAGACGCGCCGCTTTTCTTTTTTGTCTGCCGACGGGTCCGGTTTTTTCGGTATATCACGACCGCTATGATACGTGTCGATAAAAATATATCGAAAAACAATAAAAATGTATTGACAAAAGGAAACTGAAGTGCTATACTGGTCACGATGAACGGAGTCAGCGTACAGTGAGACTCCGGAAACGAAAGGAAAAAACCATGTTATTTCGGATCGACAAAAAGACCTCGGAGACCGTGTCTCTGATCACCGCGCTCCTCTTCGGCGTGATCGTGTGCGTCTGCGCCGCGGTGATGCCTCTCCTTTGTCGCTCGCTACTTGCCGCAAAGGGAGAAATGACGCCCGGCTTTACGGTCAGCGGCGCGGAATACGCTTTGATCCTCGTCCTTGCGTATCTCCTGCTTCTGCTGATGGGGATCGCCGATTATTTTACGCTGCGCCTGCTGTTCCGCGTCCGGAAGGGAATCGTCTTTACCGACGCGACGGTGATCTGCTTCCGTCGGATCTCCTGGTGCTGCGTTCTTGCCTCGGTGCTGTTCGCAGTGCTTGGGATCTGGTTTACCATTTCGTTCGGCGTGGCGTTCATGGCGTTTTTCGTCGGTCTTTGCCTGCGCGTCGTAAAGAACGTGCTGGAGGAAGCGAACGCCATCAAGGACGAGAACGATCTGACAATATGACCGAAGGGACCGTGGGAGAACGAAAATGATCGTAGTAAACCTTGACGTGATGATGGCAAAACGGAAAATGTCTCTGAACGAGCTTTCCGAACGGGTCGGGATCACCCTTGCCAACCTTTCGATCCTGAAAAACAACAAAGCGAAGGCGATCCGCTTTTCTACGCTCGACCGGATCTGCCGCGTGCTGAACTGCTCCGTCGGAGATATCCTGGAATACGCGGAAGGAGAAGAAAACGATGACGAATCAATCGACGAATGAAACCGTGCCTACCGCGCCGGCGGGGAGCGGTGTGACGGTCTCCGGTTCCCCCGCGCCTTTCCCGATCTCTCCCGTGCCGGAGAAGTTTGACGGGACGGAAACGGTCTTTGCCTGGCTGTGTCTGCTCGGCGGATATCTGTTCTGCCGTGCGTTCCCGATGCTCGATTTTCCGCTCGGGACGCTGCTCCTGCAGACCGGTCTGCTCGCGGTCCTGACCGTGCTCCTTTTCATCCGGAAGGATCGGCCGCAAAGCCGGACCGCTTTCTTTGCGTTCCTTGCCGCCTTCGTTTTCGGCGCGGCGGGCTTTTTCAACGGTTCCGCGTTCCTGCGCTTCGGCGCGTCCGTGCTCTCCTGCGCCGCCGTGCCGTACTTCCTGTATTCGTATTACGGCAACGGGCTGGAGAAGGGGCTGACCTCGCACCTGCTCCCGGAGTTTGCGCGGGCACTGCTGGTCCTGCCGTTTGCCTCCTTCGGGAAGCTGTTCGGCGCGCTCCGTACCGGTAAAAAGGGAGGGCGTGCGATCGGAAAGGTGCTCGTCGGGATCCTCCTTGCCCTCCTTCCGACGGCGATCGTCGTCGCTCTGCTTTCCTACGACGCCGGTTTTCTCGGCGTGATGCGGAAGATCTTCGCGTTCGACTTTGAAACCGTGCTCTCCCATCTGTTCAGCTTTCTCTTCGGGATCCCGGTCGGTGCGTATCTGTTCGGCTCCTTCCGTTCCTCCGCGAACGGGGAACGCCGCGGTACCCTGACCCTGAAGGGGTGTGAGGACGCCGCGAACGCGGTGCGCATCCTGCCGTCGCTGACTGCGATCGTCTCGGTCGTGCCGCTGCTGTTCGTCTACGCGGTGTTCTTCTTCTCACAGTGGAAATACTATGTCTCGGCGTTCTCCGGGGTTCTTCCGGGAGATACGGTTTACGCGGAATACGCGCGGGAGGGCTTCTTCCAGCTCTGCGGCGTGACGTTCCTCAATTTCCTGATGATCGGACTCATGCTTCTGCTGATCAAACGGGACGGGAAGGGAACGGTCCCGTATTCCGTACGGATCACCGCTTTGCTGCTTTCCGTCTCTTCTCTGATCCTGATCGCGACCGCGGCTTCCAAAATGGTCCTCTATATCAGCGCGTACGGTCTGACCCGCCTGCGCGTTTGGACCTCGTGTTTCATGCTGTTCCTTTCCGTGTGTACGCTGACCGTCATGCTCGGTCTGTTTGCCCGGAGGGTGCGCCCGATCCCTGTCTGCTTTGCCGCGGCGATCCTGATGTTCGCAGTGCTGGTCCTGACGCCGGTCGACCGCATCATCGCGGACAGCAACGTGGACCGCTATCTTTCCGGTTCTCTTTCCTCGGTGGATATCGAACTCCTTGTCGAGCTCGGTGACGACGCCGTCCCTGCCATGATCCGCCTTGCGGAGGATTACGACCGGAAGAACGGCACGGACCTGCGCACCGCGGCACGTGATCCGCAGGTACGGTTGCAACTGACCGACGCGGATCAGCGGCTCGCGGTGCGGTTGTTGGCGGAACGGGCTTCGATGGAAAGAGAAGGGACTTTCTCCCTCGATCTGCCCGCGATCCGCGCGGAACGGGCGCTCCGGGAGGCGGGGCTGCTCACGGAACGGGAAGAGGAGGAATGAATGATGAGAAAGACCGGTACGATCCTGATCGTTTTCATCGTGACCGCGCTGCTGACGGGAGCGGCTCTTCTCGGTTACGTGTCGCAGCATCCTTCCGTGATCCGAGAGTGTGAGATCCCGGAGGAGTACGTGGCGGAGATCTATGCCAAATCCATGGGATTCTACTTATCGACGCTATGACACAATAAATAATCGGGCCCGTTTCTTCGACGGTAAAGTCGGAGGAACGGGCTCGTGTGCTGACTTCATTATTCCCGCAGACCGCGCAGGATTTCC
>JAZLIW010000200.1:0-14146 GCA_045617585.1 Eubacteriales bacterium | reverse complement strand
CCGTAGGGCGGGGGCTTGCTCCCGCCGCCACCGATCGTATTTCGATTTGCAAAGGCGTGAGCCGCGCAGGGACCGGATCCGGTGGGGGGTAATCAGCGGGCGCGGGTTCGCCTTACCCAATGGGGCCCGATCGCGGTGCGGCGGGACAAGCCCCCGCCCTACGGTGGATATGCGCGGCTCCGCCTTGCCGATCGGGACGAGAAAGAGGTGCGGCGGGAGCAAGCCCCCGCCCTACGGGATTGCGGGCGCGGCTGCGCCTTATGGATCGGAATGGGAACGAAGAGCGGTACGGTGAAGGAGGCGCGGCTCCGCCTTACGAAGCGGGAAACGTTCGGCGGCGGGAGCAAGCCCCCGCCCTACGGGATTGCGGGCGCGGCTGCGCCTTACGGATCTGGATGGGAACGAAGAGCGGTACGGTGAAGGAGGCGCGGCTCCGCCTTACAAAGCGGGAAACGTTCGGTGGCGGCGGGAGCAAGCCCCCGCCCTACGGGTGGAATGCGCTCGCGGGATCCTTTTTTCGTTCTTCTCTTGCTTTTTTCGGGGAAACGTGTTATAATAATGATGTGTTTTTATGGAAAACAAGCCGTATTCGGAGGCCGCGCGGGTGTTTTGCGGCTCCCGGAACCGGAAGAAAGGGTTAGATATATGAAAATCATCGTCGCGGGCTGCGGCAAGATCGGTTCCACGATCGTCGCAAGTCTGCTCTCGGAAGGGCACGAGGTCGTTGCGGTCGACACCGATCCCGACGTCATCACCGAGCTGACCAATATCTACGACATCATGGGCGCCGTCGGCAACTGCGCCGACAGCGATCTGCTGACCGAGGTCGGCATTGAGACCACCAGCCTGTTCGTCGCCGTCACCGGCTCGGACGAACTGAATATGCTCTCCTGCTTCCTTGCCCGCCGCATGGGCGCGCATCACACGATCGCCCGCATCCGCAATCCCGAATACAACGACGACAGTCTGGATCTGCTCCGCAAGGAGCTCCATCTCTCGATGGCGATCAACCCGGACATGCTCGCCGCCAAGTCCCTCTACAATCTGCTCAAATTCCCGTCCGCGGTCAACATCGAGACCTTCTCCGGGCAGGCGTTCGAGCTCGTCGAGATCCGGCTCAAGGCGGATTCCGTCCTCGACGGCATGAAGCTCTCCGAAATGCGCGGGAAATATCAGGCCAAGGTCCTCGTCTGCGTCGTACAGCGCGGGGACGAGGTCTTCATCCCCGACGGCAACTTCATCCTGAAGAGCGGAGACCGGATCGGCATTTCCGCTTCTCCCGCGGAGATCACCAGGTTCTTACGGGACCTCGGGATCTTACAGAAAAAAGCGAAGAACGTCATGATCCTCGGCGGCAGCCGCATCGCCTACTACCTCGCGAGAATGCTGAGCGGCGCGGGCAACACGGTCAAGATCGTCGAAAAAGACCCTGCCGTAGCGAAGGACCTCGCGGAGCTGCTGCCCGGCGTGCGCATCATCCTCGGCGACGGCGCCCGTCAGGAACTGCTGATGGAGGAGGGGCTGCCCGACAGCGACGCCTTCGTCGCGCTGACCGGGATGGACGAGGAAAACATCCTGATGTCGATCTTCGCCTCCGGGCAGAAGGTCCCGACCGTCATCTCCAAGATCAACCGGACCGAAATGGCGGCGCTCGCCGACAAGCTCTCGGTCGATTCCGTCGTTTCTCCCCGCATCAACACGGCGGACGTCCTCGTGCGTTACGCCCGTTCGGTCCACAATTCGATGGGCTCCAAGGTCGAGACGCTCTATCAGCTGATGGACGGAAAGGCGGAAGCGCTGGAATTCACGGTCAGCGCCGACGCGAAGTTTGCGGGCGTCCCGCTCAAGGACCTGAAATTCAAGCCCAATCTGCTGATCGCGGGCATCCTCCGCAGCCGCAAGTCCCTGATCCCCGGCGGCTCCGACGTCATGCTGCCCGACGACCGGGTCGTCGTCGTCTCCGCGGGGCAGCGGCTGCACGATCTTTCGGACATCCTGAAGTAAAGGCGGGACCGGAATGAATCGGAAAATGGTATTCCGCACGGTCGGTCTGATCGTGCTGCTCGAAGCGGGGCTCCTGCTCCTCCCGCTCGCCGTATCGCTGATCTACGCCGAGAAAACGGCGGCGCTCGCCTTCCTTGCGACGGTCGGCATTTCCGCCGCGTTCGGCGGGCTGCTCTATCTCGTCTGCCGCACCGGAAAGACGACGATCTACGCCAAAGAGGGCTTCGTCATCACCGCCCTCACGTGGATCTTCCTCTCCCTGATCGGCGCCCTGCCCTTCGTCTTCTCCGGGGAGATCCCCCGCTTCGTGGACGCGGTATTCGAGACCGCGAGCGGCTTTTCCACCACGGGCGCGACGATCCTGCCCGACCCGGCGGTCTGCTCGCACGGGATCCTGTTCTGGCGTTCCTTCACCCATTGGCTCGGCGGTATGGGCGTCCTCGTCCTGATGGTCGCCATCCTTCCCGCCGGGAACGAGGGCAGACCGATCCACATTCTGCGCGCCGAAATGCCCGGGCCCACGATGGGCAAGCTGGTGCCCAAGCTCAAGGACACCGCAAAGATCCTCTATATCCTCTATCTCGCCCTGACCGGCATCGAGGTCGTCTTCCTCCTCTGCGGCGGGATGACCCTGTTCGAGGCGCTGACCCTCTCGTTCGGCACCGCCGGGACCGGCGGTCTTGCCCTCGCGGCGGACAGCATCGCCTCCTATTCTCCCTACCTCCAGTGGGTCATCACGGCATTCATGTTCCTCTTCGGCATCAACTTCAACCTCTACTATCTGATCCTGATCGGCAGAGCGAAGCAGATCCTCAAGAACGAGGAGCTCTGGACCTATATCGGCATCGTGGTCGCCGCCGCGCTGATGATCGCGCTGAACGTCCGCGGCACCTTCGCCTCCTTCGGTGAGGCGATCCGCGCCGGCTTCTTCCAGACCGTCGCCTTCGTGACGACGACCGGATACTCGACGGCGCCCTTCGATTCCTGGCCGCTCTTCTCCAAGACCATCCTCTTCACGCTGATGTTCATCGGCGGCTGTGCCGGTTCGACCGGCGGCGGCCTCAAGGTCGCGCGCATCATCCTGATGTTCAAGACCGCCAAGCGGGACCTGACCCGGATGCTCCATCCCCGTTCCGTTCCGGTCGTCCGCTTCGACGGCAGGACGGTCGAGGAGGACACGCTGCGCAACCTCGGAAGCTACCTGATGATCTACTTCCTCCTTTTCCTCTTCTTCGTCTTCCTTCTCTCCTTTGAGACGGAATACAATCTGCTGGAGAACATCACCGCCGTTTCCGCCTGCCTCAACAACATCGGGCCCGGCTTCGGCAAGGTGTCGTCCACCTGCGCCGGATACTCCGACTTTTCCAAGTGGGTGCTTTCCCTCGCCATGCTCCTCGGCAGACTGGAGATCTATCCGATCCTCTTCTGCCTGATCCCCTCCACCTGGATCAAAAAATAAAAAAGAGCGTTTCCGTTCCGGATTTCTCCGGGAGCGGAAACGCTCTTTTTGTTTCCTTATTTCTGCGTGCAGACGACGAAGCCGTCGTAGTTATTGCCGGAGACGTGGTACGGGACCGTATCGCTGACCGGGATCCGGACGATGCTGTTCAGATCGCAGGCGGCGTAATAGATCGAATACGCCGTTCCGTCGGCGTCGACCACGGTCATCGGAGATGCGTAGGTGTAATCCTTGACGTACTCCAGATACTCCTCGAGGCACCAGTTATGCTCGTGCATCGCGGCGGCGTGCGCCTTTCCGACGTAACGGTAATGGCCCGTCCCATCGGTCAGACCGCCGATCACGTTCTTTTTCGCGGTCGGGTAGCGGCAGATAAAGCCGTACTTCCACGCGTTTTCCGCGATCCACGCGTATTCGTCGCCCGACTTGTCAACCTCTCTGGTCCCCGCCGAGGCGTTATAGGTCTTCAGGTAGAAGGAATTGCCGCTGTGGTAGTCGGTATGACCGGGCTCGAAGGTGCTCGACTTGCCGTACTGATCGAACAGGTCCTTCTGATAGTCGTAGCTGCGGTAGCCGGAGGCGAGGAGGACGTCCCACTTATCGGTCGCCGCCGAGAAGTCCGCCATCATCGCGTTCAGCGCGTTCAGCGCCTCGGGGTTCAGCTCGATCGTGGAATTGGCAAGGCCGTACGAGACGTTCTTTTTGCCGTAAACGACGGTCGTGCCGCTCGCCTTCGGGAACTGATATTCGTGCTCCGCGTCGATCAGGACGAGGAGACCGGTGCCGAGGTCCTCGTACGTCAGGTCAAGATGCTTCGTCGTACCCGGCTTCGTTTCCTCCGGCTGCGTCTCGGGCTCGGTCACGGCGGGTTCCGTCACCGGATCGGTCTCCGGCTCGGTCTCGGAACCGGTCTCGGAACCGGTCTCGCCCGGCGTTTCGGCCGCGGGCTCCGTATCCTCCGTAGGATCGGTCACAGCGGGCTTTTTCCCGCCCAAAAGCCCGTCCAGTCTGCCGGTCACGGTCAGCACGAGCAGCGCCGCCGCGAGAACGACGACGACGGCGAGGACGCAGGCAAGAATGGTCGTTCCGCTTGCCGCTTTTTTGTTCTGTCTGTATCTGCGGATCTGATTTGCCATTTCGGTTCCTTTCTTTCTTTTCGTTCGGGGTCAAAAAGGGGCTGCGCGCGTCAAGCGTTCAGCCCCCTGCGATTACTTTTCGACGCTCTCGGTGTAGCTCGAGATACCGTCAAAGGTACGGAGCAGCTCCGTGAATTCCTCGGTCCTCGTGGTGACGAAGTCGCGGATGCGCTGCTGAACGTGCTCGGGATACTTGTCGATCTCTTCGGGCTTGAAGGAATGGCCGGGCGTGAAGATGGACTTATACGCGCGGTCCATCGTGATCGCTTCCGCGATGTTGGTGCAAGTGATCCTGCCGTTGCGCTCGCAGACGAAGACGTTCTCGATGCCGGAAAGCAGCAGGTCAACGGCTGCGACGCCCATTCTCGCCGCGGTCAGACGGTCTCTCGTGGTCGGGTTGCCGCCGCGGACGACGTGCGCCAGGCGGGCAAACTTGGTCTCGACGCCGGTCTCCGCCTCGATGCGCTTGGCAAGACCCTCGGAGTAGCCGGCAAGGCCCTCCGCGACGATGACGATGAAGTTGCGCTTGCCGAGCTTTCTCTCGGTGCGGATCTTTTCCATGCAGGCTGCCTCGTCAAAGGGGCGCTCCAGCACGGCGACGGCGGTCGCGCCGACGGCGATGGCGGAGGTCATCGCGATATAGCCCGCGTTTCTGCCCATGACCTCGACGACGTTGCAGCGGGCGTGGGACTCGCAGGTGTCGCGGAGGCGGTCGACCATCTGGAGGGTGGTGTTCAGCGCGGTGTCAAAGCCGATGGAATAGTCGGAAGCCGTGATATCGTTGTCGATCGAAGCCGGGATCCCGATGCAGGGGATGCCGCGCTTGCAGAGGTCGGAAGCGCCGCGGAAGGTACCGTCACCGCCGATGGTGATCAGGCCGTCGATGCCGAGGCGGCGGCAGGTGGCGATCGCCTTCTGCATCCCCTCTTCTTCCTTGAAGTCAAGGCAGCGTGCGGAATACAGCATCGTGCCGCCCTTCGTGATGATATTCGCTACGGAATGCGCGTCAAATTCTTTGACGGAATCGCCTCCGTCGATCAGGCCCTGATAGCCCTCGTAAATACCCATGACCTCGATGCCTCTGCGGATCGCGTAACGGGTCACCGCACGGACCGCGGCGTTCATGCCGGGCGCGTCTCCTCCCGAAGTCAGGATACCGATTTTCTTGAATTCCTTGACCATGATATTCTATCCTTTCACTGTTCAGCAAGTGTGGTTCAAAACACCTTGTATTTTACAATATCTTTCCGCAAAAATCAAGTCTATTTTCAAAAATTCTTGGGGAGACGTGTCCTTTCCCGCCGGAAAAACCGGTTTGCGGACGAGAAACGAGGAGATAGAGGGCGGTGACGTACTTTTTTCTTGGTTCCTTCGTATGATGCGCGGCGGAACCGAACGGATCCCGCTCCGTATGTGTCCCCCGATCGCAAAGCCGCGAGCGGCGCGCATTCCCCCATAGGGCGGGGGGCTTGTTCCCGCCGTCACCTCGAACGCGTACCGATCCGTAAGGCGGAGCCGCGCCCCGTGTCCGTAGGGCGGGGGCTTGCTCCCGCCGTGCCTCGTTCTCGTCCCGATCGCAAAGGCGGAGCCGCGCACGCTGATTGCCTCCCACCGGATCCGGTTCCTGCGCGGCTCACGCCTTTGCAAATCGGAATACGTTCGTTGGCGGCGGGAGCAAGCCCCCGCCCTACGGTGGAGCGTCCGCGGCTCCGCCTTACAGATCCGGACGCGCTCGCGGTGCGGCGGGAGCAAGCCCCCGCCCTACGGTGAAGGAGGCGCGGCTGCGCCTTACGGATCGGGATTCGTTCGGTGGCGGCGGGAGCAAGCCCCCGCCCTACGGGTGGGATGCGCGCCGCTCCGCGCCTTTGCAAAAGGGACGCGTTCGGGGAAAAATGCGCACGGTTCGCCAAAGGCGAACCGATTTGCCTTGCCGAATGGGACGCGATTGCGGTGCGGCGGGGACACAAGCCCCGCCATACGGGTTGGATGCGCGGCTGCACCTTACGAAACGGGTCACGATAGGCGCCGCTGTCGCTTTTCCCTTGACAGACGGGAGGGAGGATGGTATAATAGAGAATAGATAAATATGTCCGCACGGCGTCTGCGGGAGAACGCGGCGCGTGCCGGTCATCCGGGAGGAATATGATTTGAAACGAACGATCCTGCGCGGGACCGCTTTGCTTGCGGCGCTGCTGATGCTCCTGCCCGCCGTTTCCTGCAAAAAGGAAGAGCCCGGGCTTGCCCCCACCGAGACGACGCCGATCGCCGAGGAAAAAGAGAGCGGCACGCTCACCGAGGGCGGCGCGACTTACACGCTTTACAAGACCTACGCGGAGCTTTCCGCGTATTCCGGCACCGAAAAGGAGATCGTCCTCCCTGCCCGCGTCGGCGGGCTCCCGGTTTTGAAGATCGGCAAGGACGCGTTCTACTTCAACGGCATCCTGGAAAAGGTGACGCTGCCCGAGGGGCTGATCGTCATCGGGCAGTCGGCGTTCGACAAGTGCAAAAAGCTCACGACCGTCGTCTTCCCCGCCTCGCTCGAGGTCGTGGGGGATTTCTCCTTCCGCGCCTCCGGCATCACCGAGGCGGTATTCGCCGACGGGCTGTACAGCATCGGGAAATACGCGTTCCAGGACACGCCGCTCCGCTCGGTCTCCGTGCCGGACTCCTGCTCCTTCATCGGGAAATACGCGTTTTCCGGCTCCGCGATCGAGAACGCGGTGATCCCGCTGCGCGTGACCTCGCTCTCCAACCGCGTCTTTTCCAACTGTGACGCGCTGAAGACCGTCGTCCTGCCCCGCTCCGTCGTCTCGATCGACGAATACGTCTTCTCCGCCTGCGACGGGCTGGAAACGGTCGTCATTCCCCCGGAGGTCACCTCCATCCGCGAGGGGCTGCTCTCCTCCTCCCCGAACGCCGTGATCGTCGCGGTCGCGGGCAGCGAGGGCGAGCGCATCGCCAACCGCAACGGATATCCTCTCACCCTCGTCACCGAGGAAGAGCTGGCGGCGTATTATCCCTCCGACGTCCCGGGAACCGAAGCAAAATAATATTGACAGACTGCCGCGAAACGCGGCGGAAAGGGCAACGATATGACCGTATACGAAAGAATGCTCCGCCTGAAGCGGGAAAAAGGGCTGATCGTGCAGGCACACCGCGGTGCCTCCGCTTACGCGCCCGAGAACACGCTCCCCGCCTTCGCTCTGGCGGCGGAAATGGGCGCAGACGCCGTGGAGCTTGATATCCATCTCACCGCAGACGGGCGTCTTGCCGTCAACCACGACGGAAATCTGAGCCGCTGCGGCGGGGTCGACCTCAATATCCGCGAGCACACGATGGAAGAGCTGCTGCGCTGCGACCTCGGCTACGCCGCGAAATTCGGCGACAAATACAGGGGGACGAAGCTCCCCGAGCTGCACGAGGTCTTCGGGCTCCTGAAGGACACCGGACTGATCGTCAACGTCGAGCTGAAATCCGGCGGCGAGGAACTGATCCGCAAGGCGGTGGAATGCGAAAAGAACTGCGGGATGGACGGATTCGTGCTCTACTCCTCCTTCAACCACGAGTATCTGAATATCCTCCGTTCGCTCAAGCCAGATTCCTGCACCGCGCCCCTCTACGGCGCGGGCATCGACGAGCCGTGGCGCTACGCCGCTTCCCGCGGCGATATGGCGCTGCATCCCCAGTTCGGGACGGTCGACGCGACGCCGGGATACTGTGAGAAATGCCACGGCTACGGCGTCATGGTCAACGTCTGGACGGTCGACGGGCTGGAGGATATGCGCCGCCTGAAGGGCCGCGGCGTCGACTCCGTCATTACGAACGTCCCGGACGTCGCGCTGAAATTCCGGGACGAAGCCGCAACATGAAGCCCGAGCTTCTCTGCCCTGCCGGCAACTACGAAAAAATGAAGGCGGCGTTCGCCTACGGCGCCGACGCGGTCTATCTCGCTGCGAAGCGCTTCGGGATGCGCTCCGCCGCCGACAATTTTACGCTCGAAGAGCTGTACGCCGCTTCGGAGTACGCGAAGGAGCGGGGAAAACGGATCTTTCTGACCCTGAACACCCTGCCCCACGGGTACGAATACGCCGATCTGCGTGCCTTCCTCGTTTCGGTCCGGGGCGCGGGGCCCGACGCCGTGATCTGCGCCGACCTCGGCGTCATGGCGCTCGCGCGGGAATATCTGCCCGACGCCGAGCTGCACGTCTCGACGCAGACCAGCGTCATGAGCGCGGCGGCGGCGGAGCAGTACCGTCTCCTCGGCGCGAAGCGGGTCGTGCTCGCCCGGGAGCTTTCCCTCGACGAGATCCGTGAGATCCGGCGGGAGGTATCGCCCGAGCTGGAGCTCGAGGTCTTCGTCCACGGGGCGATGTGCGTCTCGTACAGCGGCAGATGCCTCCTCTCCTCGCAGATGACCGGGCGGGACGCCAACCGCGGCGCCTGCACGCAGCCCTGCCGTTGGAATTTCCGCTCCGTTGAGATCGAAGAGGAAAAGCGCCCGGGGCAGCGGTACACGATCGAGGAGCACCCGGAGGGGAGCTTTATCATGTCAAGCCGCGATCTCTGCATGATCGAACACGTTCCCGCCCTGATCGAAGCCGGCATCGACAGCTTCAAGATCGAGGGGCGGATGAAGAGCGTCTACTATACCGCCGTCACCGCGAACGCCTACCGCATGGCGATCGACGCGTATCTTGCCGATCCCGCGGGGTACGTCACCGATCCGCGGCTGAAGGAGGAGCTGGAATCGGTCTCCCACCGGGAGTACGACACCGGATTTTTCTTCGGCATGGAGCCGGGAGACGCCAAGCTCGTCCATACCCCCGGCTATCTGCGCGACAAGGCGTATCTTGCCGTCGTGCTTTCCTACGACGCGGACACGGGCAGAGCCGTCTTCTCCCAGCGCAACAAGCTGTGCGAGGGCGAGGACGTCGAGCTCGTTTCCCCCGGCCGATGCGGCAGACGCTTTCAGATCACGGGGCTGCGTGACGAGGCGGGCGAGCCGATCCCGTCCGCGCCGCATCCGCTCATGGTCTTTTCCGCGCAGGTGCCCTTCCCGGTCCTGCCGGGGGACATCCTTCGCGGAGCGCAGACGCCTCTCTGAGCGCCCGCAGCGCCTCTCTGAGCCCGCCGACTCCGTCGATGATCCCGAGGTCGACCGCCTCTTTTCCGGTCAGCACCGTCCCGATATCGGCGGCAAGCTCGTCGGTCTGCGTCATCAGCCTCTTGAGCGCCGCGCGGTCGGCATGGGAATGGGACACCACGAAGTCGAGGATCCGGTCCTGCATCCGCGCCAGCGTCCGGTAGGTCTGCTCCGCGCCGATGACCAGCCCGCTGTACCTGACCGGATGGAGGGTCATCGTCGCGGTCGGAACGATGAAGGACCTTCCCGCCGAGACGGCGAGCGGGATCCCGATCGAGTGCCCGCCGCCGAGCACGAGCGAGACGGTCGGCGTCTCCATCGACGCGACGGTCTCCGCGATCGCGAGCCCCGCCTCCACGTCCCCGCCGACCGTGTTCAGGAGCAGCAGGACGCCGTGCACCCGCTCGTCCCGCTCCGCGTCCGCGAGCGCGGGGAGCAGCTCCTCGTACCGCGTGACCTTCTGCCCGTCGGGGGACGCGAAATGCCCCTCGACCAGACCGATCACCGGCAGGGTCAGGATCTCTCCGGTCCGGTTTTCCTCCATTTTTTGCCCGTCCTTTCCCGGAATTCATGGTTCGTTCATGAATTTCCCTTGCATTCTGTGCCGAAACGTAGTATAATACGATCGGATCATATTTATGTATTACTGTAAAGGAGACTACCCCCATGGAAAACAAAGTTCTCGTCGAAACCTCCGCAAGACACATCCACCTCACCGATGAAGCCATCGAGATCCTCTTCGGCAAGGGCGCGACCCTCACCCACAAGAAGGACCTGAGCCAGCCCGGTCAGTTCGCGTGCGAAGAGCGCGTCACGATCGTCGGGCCGAAGAGCCAGATCGCGAACGTCATCATCCTCGGGCCGGCGCGTTCCGCCTGCCAGGTCGAGGTCTCTCTCTCCGATACCCGTACCCTCGGCATCAAGAACGTTCCCGTCCGTGAGTCCGGTGACGTTGCCGGCACCCCCGGCTGCAAGCTGATCGGCACCGCCGGTGAGCTCGAGCTGAGCGAGGGCGTGATCGTTGCGAAGCGCCACATCCACATGACGCCCGCCGACGCGGAAGCCTTCGGCGTTGCCGACAAGGAGATCGTTCAGGTCAAGATCGCTTCCGAAGAGAGAGCGACCATCTACGACGACGTCATCGTCCGCGTCAGCCCCAAGTACGCGCTTGCGATGCACATCGACACCGACGAATCCAACGCAGCCTGCGCCTTCGGCGAATGCTACGGCGAAGTCATCAAAAAGTAATCCCAAACGAGAGTAAAAAACGCCGGGCATCCCGAAAAGATGTCCGGCGTTTGATTATCACAAGAGGAAACGATGAGAAGATTCATTCTCGGCACCGACTGGTGGACCGACTGCGACGACGCGGTCGCGCTGCGGATCCTGCTCCGGGCGCACAGGCGCGGTGAGATCGCGCTTTCCGGGATCGGGATCAATGCTTATATGCCCGATTCCGCCGCCTCCCTGCTTGCCTTCCTGCACGCGGAGGGCGTTTACGGCGTTCCGGTCGGCATCGACCGTGCCGCCGTCGATTTCGGCGGGGATCCCCCGTATCAGAAGCGGCTTGCCGCGCGGGAACCGATGAACGACGCCGGGCTTCCGGACGCCGCCGAACTGTATCTTTCCCTGCTCCGGGCAGCGGAAGAGCCGCTTGAGATCCTTGAGATCGGCTATCCGCAGGTGCTCGCCGGGGTGCTGCGGCGGGATCCCGACCTTTTTCGGGAAAAGGTCCGCGCCGTATGGATGATGGCGGGAAAATGGGACGAGGCGGTCGGACGGGAGAACAATTTCGCCCGCGCGCCGCGGTCAAGGGAGGCGGGGGCGTATATCTGCCGTTTTTGCCCCGTGCCGGTCACCTTCCTCGGCTTTGAGGTCGGGGTCAGCGTGATCTCGGGCGGAAATCTTGCCGAGGGGGATCTGCTCCGTCAGGTGCTTGCCGACCACGGCTCGGTCCACGGCAGATGCTCGTGGGATCCGATGCTCGTCCTGCTCGCGCTCGACGGCTCGCCTGCGGCGGGCGGCTATACCGCGGTCACGGGAAAAGCGTCGGTCGATCCCCTGACCGGGGCAAACCGTTTTGACCGTTCCCCGGACGGAGATCACCGTTACGTCGTCAAGGCTATGCCCGACGCGCATTACGCCTCGCGGATCGACGGGCTGATACGGTAGAAAACGGGATCCGTCCGGATCACCACCCGGCGGAGCCGACGCCCTCCGCGACGTCTTTCCAGAAGCCCACGAGCCCGATCGATTCGGGATCGTTTTCCTCCAGCATCGTAAAGGGGGTGCCGGAGAGATACGGATAGGGTCCGAGCAGACCGGGATCGAGGGTCTGATTCGCGAGGATCAGCGCGATCATCCTTCCTGTCCTGTCGCTGAACGACCAAATCTCTCCGACGCGGTTTTCGGTCAGCGTCCGGTACGTCTCGGACGACAGAAGGTCGAACACGGTAAAGGAGAACGCCGCTTCCCATCCGTCCCGGGTCGTCACGCCGTAGAAGCGCGCCGTTCCGGGATCGACCGGTCCGATATACTCCGCCGAAGCGTCCTTTTCCGCAAGCGGCAGCGGGAGAACGCCGAGCGTCGCCACTTCGCGGATCGGTCCGAGCGTCGTGATCCGGAAGAGCATCTGCTGCTCCCAACCGTCATCGGTCGGATCGTGCAAAAAACGGGGCGACGAGGTCAGCGACTTCAGTTTTTCAAAGAGCGCGCCGTATTCCGGGCGGTCAAAGCAGGGGGTCGGGAAGCCGTCTTCGTTCCGGGTGCTGAAGCGCCCGCCCGCGCCGAGGTACAGGTATTCCTCCCCTCCGGCGCGTTTCGACGTCTCCGAAACGCTGAGGATACTGTTCCCCTCCAACGTCAGTGCCGCAAGCCGTTCGAGGTCCCAGTTCCCTGCCTCGACCTCGGCGTAAAGGTCGAGGCCGAGCGCACGCGCACGTACCTCGCTGAAGCTCACGCACGCGGTCGAGGAATCGACCGAAAGCTCGCAGGAGGGCGCCATCGCGAAGGAATACCCGCCGAGCGACAGGTCTCTCCGCATCGCCTGATTCCAGTGCGGCCGCGTCAGATCGATCCCGGGCAGATCTCCGTAGGACAGCCCGAAGGGCATGAGCCTGCCCTCCGCGGCAAGAAGCACCGTGTCCAGCGTCGTGATCCCGTAAACGTCGATCTCCGGGTCCATCGCGAGGGCGGCGGTCCGGAGCGCGTCCGAATATCCCTCCCGGCACGATACCGTTTTGTAACGGATCCCGATCCCGTACTTTTCGCCGAATTCGGAATCTCTCCTCCACTGCACGTCGTTGATCGGATCCCCGATGAGTTCCTCGGCGGCGAGCGGCTCACGGTCTTCTTCCGCGAAGCCGATCACAAACACCCGTCCCTCCCCGAAGACCGCGAGCGGGTTCTGCGGGACCGGCTCCCCGGTGTCGGTCAGACCGGTCTCTGCCCCGGGCAGACCGGTTTCCCCAAAGGGATCCTTCCCGATCGGGACCGATCCCGCGGGCCGGAAGAAGACCAGAATCCCGGTCACGAGCGCGAGGCAGGCGGCGAGGGCGATCCAGACCCCGAAGCCGCTTTTGACGCCGCTTTTTTCGGGGCAGTCCATTGCCCCGGAGACCGACGCGTCGTCGATATTGCCGATCTCCCGGAACAGCGCGTAGCCGTTCTCATTCCATTGTTTCATTCCGTTTTCCTTTCAGGGCTCTATGCCCTCCCGTTCCAGCCGCTGCCGCAGCTCCCCGCGCATCCGGAAAAGCACGCTCCGCACGGAGCCCTGCGTCTTTCCTGCCCAGCGGGCGATCTCGGCATAGCCGTCACCGTAAAAATAGCGTCTGACGAAGAGGAATTTCCTCTCCTCGCTCTGTTCGTTCAGGTAGTCGTTCAGGACCTTTCTGACGGTCAGCGCGTCAAAGCTCCGTTCGACTCCCTCGTCCGAGGGGAAGCATTCGCCGAGCTCGTCGGTCAGCTCCACGAGCCTTGCCGACCGCTTCCCGGCGTTTTTCTTTTCCAGCGCGCCGAGCGAAAGGTTACGCGTCACCTTTGCCAGCCACGGGAAAAAGGGGACCGGCTTTTCGGGCGGGATGCTGTTCCATGCGCGCAGATAAGCGTCGTTCACGCACTCCTCGGCATCCTGCCGGTTTTTCAGCACGTTCAGCGCGATCCCGAGCAGACGCGCGCCGTATTCGGTCTTCGTCTTCCGGATCGCGTCCTCGTCCCTGCTCTCGTAGAGCGCGAGCAGTTCTCTGTCCTCCATACCGTCATCTCCTTTCATCCCTATCAACAGATTTTTTGCGGTTTTGTTCCGCGGAAAGAGAAAATTTTTTGATTTTTTTTATTATAACATAAAACGACCCCCCCGGGGAAAGACGGCGGGGGGGGGGCAGAAAGGGGGGGGGGGGGGAT
>JAZLIW010000199.1:0-28528 GCA_045617585.1 Eubacteriales bacterium | reverse complement strand
AAACGTGCTTTCGCTCGCTTCCGAGCTGATCGAAACCGAAGAAAAAAACGTGGAGGAGCTGAAACGCTTCCTCTGACGTTCTAAAACCGAAAAGCCTCCCATATACTTTGCTTGAAAACGTCAAGGAAAGCTATGGGAGGTTTTTTATGCCTGAATCGACGATTTACCGCGATATCGCACTGCGGACCGGCGGGGATATCTATATCGGCGTGGTCGGCCCCGTCCGCACGGGAAAATCGACCTTCATCAAGAGATTCATGGAAGAACTCGTTCTGCCGAATATGGAGGAGGGAAGTGAAAAGGACCGGGCAAAGGACGAAATGCCGCAGTCGGCGGGCGGAAAGACCGTTATGACGACGGAACCGAAGTTCATCCCCGAAGAATCAGTCGGTCTGCATCTTTCCTCAGGGATGGAAATGCGAATCCGTCTCGTGGACTGCGTCGGCTTCATCGTACCGGAAGCCCTCGGAGCCCAGGAGGGCAGCGCGCCGCGAATGGTCCATACGCCCTGGTCGGAGGAAGCGATCCCGTTCGGGGAAGCGGCGGAGATCGGAACGCGAAAAGTCATCACCGATCATTCCACGATCGGGATCCTCGTCACGACAGACGGCACGATCGGGGAGATCCCGCGGAAGAGCTACCGGGAGGCGGAAGAAAAGACGGTCAGGGAACTGAAGGCGATGAAAAAGCCCTTCGTCATCATCCTCAATTCCGCTTTCCCCGCCGAGCCGAAAAGCGTGGAGCTTGCTCTTTCCATGGAAAAAGAATACGGTGCGCCGGTCGCGCTCGTAAACTGTCTGGAGGTGAACGCGGAAGATATCTCCCATATCCTCGAGATGGTCCTTCTCCGATTTCCCGTCACGCAGATCCGCGCCGAATATCCGCACTGGACCGACGCACTGCCCGTCGGTCATCCGATCCGTGCCTCTCTGAACGAGACGCTTCTGAAATGCGCGGCAGAGGCGGAGAATATGGGGAGCGTCAGGGACGCGCTCACCGCGGCGGAAGAAAACGAATACGTCGCTTCCGTCCGTTTTCCCGTCATGGATCTCGGCAGCGGATGCGTCACGGCGGAGATCGGGCTCGCGGACGGACTATACTACGAGACCGCCAGCGAGCTGACCGGCTTTGTGATCCGCAGCGACGCGGACGTATTCTCTCTTCTGAACGAGTACGCGCGGAAAAAGAACCGCCTTTCCAGGATCGCGTCAGCGCTTGACGAGGCGGAGAAGACCGGGTACGGAATCGTTACGCCCGACCGGACCGAACTGAAACTCGAAGAACCGGAGATCATCCGGCGTTCCGGCGCGTACGGCGTCCGCCTCAAGGCAAGCGGTCCTTCTCTCCACCTGATCCGCGCCGATATCGGGACCGAGATCAGCCCGGTCGTCGGGACGGAAGAGCAATCGGAGGAATTGGTCCGGTATTTGCTGAAGGAATTTGACGAGGACCCGGCAAGACTATGGGATTCCAACATTTTCGGCAAATCCCTGCACGATCTGATCACCGAGGGGCTTCACGGCAAGCTCGCGCACATGCCGGCAGAGGCAAGAGCGAAGCTCGGAGAAACGCTGACGCGGATCATCAACGAGGGAAGCGGCGGACTGATCTGTATCATTCTGTAAGGAGGAAAAAGGATGCCGTTTCAAATCGGTTCCCTGAACGGTCTGCGTGACAAGGAAGTGATCAACACGGAAACCGGGGGAAGAATGGGATACGTGACCGACATCGAGATCGATCTCGAGGCCGGAAGACTGACGGCGCTCCTTCTGCCCGGGGAGGGCGGCGGATTCTTTTCCCGCCCGAAGGACGTCCGCATCCCGTGGGAAAAGATCGTCAGGATCGGTGAAGACACCATTCTCGTTTCGTTTCTGTCTTTGAAGGAGGAAACGGGCTGATTGACTTTTTCCGCTCGCCGTGATATAATCAAGGAAAAACGGCGGGAAAGGATATGCGATGAGGACCGACGACTACTATCTGTCCGGTTTACCGAAGGACGAAAGGGAGATCTATCTCGGGATCTTCAGGAACCTGAACGGGGGAAAACTGTCTTTTCAGGTCCCGTCGGTCGACCTGAAAATGCTTTCCGAGCTGTATCAGAAGGTACGCCTCGATCATCCGGAGATCGTCGGCTCGGAGACCTTTTCGGTCCGGAGATGCCCGGGTGCCGATCATATGGATTTTGCGGTGACGACGAGATTCGATTCCGGGAAGCTGATGGAGATCCGGGAATCGGTCGGCGTCCGGCTGAACAAGATCGCGGGAGGATTCCGTTACGACGGATATCCAGCGGGAAGAGACCGTGCCGCGGCGGAATATGCACAGAGCTTTATCCTCGGGAACGTGCGGTACGACCGGATGAAAAAACTCTACGCGCACGAGATCAGTGGCCCCTTATGTCACGGGATAGGCGTCTGCGAAGGGATCGCCAAAACCGTTCAGGCGATCCTGAAGCGACTTGACGTCCGGTGCATCACCGTGATCGCTCCCTCCGTTACCGAGGAGCGGCTCAACCACGCGTGGAATATCGTGTGGGTCGGGGGAAGACCGCTGCACCTTGACGCGACCTTCGACCTTTCCCTGACGGAAAGCACGGGAAAGAGGACGAAACGCTGGTTTCTGATACCGGATGAGAAAATCTATCTTGACCACGGGCGTCCGATCTACGTAGTCCCGGTCTGCGGTGAAAAGTAATAATCGTTTTTTCGGAAAAAGGTTGCGTTTTCCGTCAGAAAGGTGTATAATAGTATAAATTTTGTGTAAAACGAAAGGATTTCAAAATGGAAGACAAAATTCTTGCCACCGTGTGCGGCAAAGCCATCAGAGAAAGTGATATCGACGCCGCGATCGCCGATATGGGTTCCCGTGCCCGTCAGTACGACAATCCGCAGGGAAGAGCCGCGCTGCTCGAACAGCTGATCAACAAGCGCCTTCTGCTTGCCGACGCCGCGACGAATCTGTACGAGAGAGACGCCGAATTCAAGGCGGAGCTTGCAAGAGTCAAGGAAGACCTCCTCGTCAATTACGCAGTCAAGAAAGCGGTCGAAAAGGTCAGGATCACCGATGAAGAGGTGCGCAGATTCTTTGATGAGAATCAAGCTCTCTTCGGCGGTCAGGAAACGGTCGGTGCCTCCCACATTCTCGTCGATA
Organism: Eubacteriales bacterium; assembly: GCA_045617585.1. Classification (GTDB taxonomy): domain Bacteria; phylum Bacillota; class Clostridia; order Oscillospirales; family CAG-272; genus CAKRZE01. The sequence continues at coordinate 25,378 of JAZLIW010000199.1, read as the reverse complement.
ACGAGGAGAAGGCGAACGAGCTCCTTGCAAAGATCCGTGCCGGTGAGATCTCCTTCGAGGATGCCGCCCGGACCGAATCGAGCTGCCCCTCCGGCGAAAAGGGCGGCGACCTCGGCACTTTCGGCAGAGGTCAGATGGTCCCCGAGTTTGAAAACGCCTGCTTTGCCATGCAGATCGGCGAGATCTCCGAGCCCGTCAAGACCCAGTTCGGCTGGCACATCATCCGACTGAACACCAGAGCGGAAGCGCAGCCCGCCAAATTCGAGGACATTGCGGAACAGCTCAAGGAAAAACTGCTCGTCGATAAGCAGCAGGAAGCGTTCCAGCATAAGGTCAATCAGCTCCGCATCCAGTTCCCGATCGACCGCGCGTGATTCCTCCCGGTCCCAAAGGAAGTGTTCGGCTTGTATCTGAAAGCAAATTACCATACGCATACCGTCCGCTGCCATCATGCGATCGGTACGGAACGCGAATATATCGAAAGCGCGATCAGCCACGGGCTTTCGACCCTCGGTTTTTCCGATCACGCCCCTTATCTCTTTGACGGGGATTACTATTCCGGCTTCCGCGTACGCCTTTCGGACGTGGAGGATTATTTCACGACTCTCAGCGCCCTCAAGGAGGAGTACCGGGATCAGATCACCATCCATATCGGATTCGAGATGGAATATTACCCGAAATACTTTGCCCGCACGATCGATTACCTGAAGGATTATCCGCTCGAATACCTGATCATGGGACAGCACTTCATCGGCAACGAGGTCGGCGCACCCTATTGCCCGCGTCCCTCCGACGATGACGCGGTGCTTGCCGCCTTCGTCGATCAGACGACGGAGGGCATGGCGACCGGAAAATTCACGTATTTCGCGCACCCGGATATCGTCAACTTCACCGGGGAGAACGCGATCTACCGCAAGCACGTCACGCGTCTGTGCGAGGCGGCAAAGCAGTACCGTGTCCCGCTCGAATTCAACTTTCTCGGGTTTGCGGAGCACCGGAACTATCCGCGCGAGCTCTTCTTCCGCATCGCGGGAGAAGTCGGCTGCGACGTGGTCCTCGGCTGTGACGCACATTCCCCCGAAGCGATCTACCGGCAGCAGGTATACGACGACGCGATCGTCTATCTTGCCGCCCTCGGGCTCCGTCCTTTGGACAAGGTGACCCTCGTATCTCCTTTCTGAACCCTTCGTGGCTGCCGCAAATGCGGCAGCCGCGTTTTTTGTTCATAAAAAATTCACCCATTCCGCTTCCGTTTGATTTATAATGATGCCATGATGAAATACGGAACAATCAACTTGAAATACGGGCTTTTCCTTGCGCCGCTTGCCGGCGTTACGGATCACGCCTACCGCACGGTCTGCTACGAAAAAGGTGCGGAACTTACTTTTACCGAAATGGTTTCAGCCAAGGGCGTCCGGCACCGCGACGAAACGACGGTCCGCCTCGCCGATACGGCGGCGGAAAAAGGTCCCTGCGCGATCCAGCTCTTCGGTTCCGACCCGGAGACCATGGCGTTCTCCGCGGCGTATCTCGTCGGGCTTTACCGTCCCGTCGGGATCGATATCAATATGGGCTGCCCGATGAAAAAGATCGTTTCCAATGGTGACGGTTCCGCGCTGATGAAGCAGCCTGCGCTCGCCGCGAAGATCGTACGGGCGGTCAGGGACACGGTCAGCGTGCCCGTCTCGGTCAAATTCCGCACCGGTTGGGACCGGGAACACGTCAATTGCACGGAGTTTGCCAGGGCTGTCGCGGACGCTGGCGCGGATCTGATCACTTTGCACGCGAGAACGAGAGAACAGATCTATGCGGACCCCGTGGATTATTCCTCCGTCGAGGCGGTCAGAAACGCGGTCCCGGGGCTGCCGCTGATCGGAAACGGCGGGATCTTCGACCGGGAGAGCGCGCAAAGGATGCTCTCGACCGGGGTCGATGGTCTGATGATCGCTCGCGGCTCCATGGGCAATCCGTGGATTTTTTCGGATCTGAAAGCATTGGCAGAAGGGAAAGAATACACCTATCCATCCACCCGGGAACGGCTGAACTGCGCCCTCTGCCAGTTTGAGCAGATGTACGGGGAAAAGGGAGAATTCTACGCGGTCAGGGAAGGCAGACGACAGATCGGATACTATCTGAAGGGTATGCGCGGCGCTTCCGAGGGAAGAGAGGCGCTCAACCGCGCGTCCACCGCGGACGAAGTCCGTGCCGTCCTGAAAAAGGTCGCGGAGCTGAACGAAGAAAACTGAAAGAAAGGAGAACGGTATGGCGAACCTCAGCGATGAGAAACTGGTCCGCCTTGCGCTGAAGGGAAACGACTCCGCGTTTGCGCAGATCGTGGAACGGTACGAGCGTCAGGTCTATCACACGGTCTATGCCGTTCTCGGCAGCAAAGAAGACGCGGAGGACGCGGCGCAGGAGACATTCCTCAAGATCTGGAAGACGCTGCCGCAATTCCGCGGGGACTGCAGGCTTTCGACCTGGATCTTCCGCGTGGCAAAAAACACGGCATTGGATTATGCCTCATACCGCGGCAGACGCGCCGCGGTCTCCCTCAGCTATACCGATCCGGACGACGGAGAACTCGCGGAGACCGAGATCGAGGACACCGGCGTATATCTCCCGCCGGAAGATGAACTGATGAAGAAGGAGACGGTCGAAGCGGTCAGGAAAGCGCTTGAGGCGCTTGCCCCGGAGCACCGTGTGATCCTCGTCCTGCGGGAATTCGACGGCCTTTCCTATCAGGACATTTCCGAGCGCCTTGACCTTGATATCGGTACGGTCAAAAGCAGGATCAGCCGCGCAAAAAATCATTTGAAAAAAATTCTGTCGGAAGGGAACTTTTTCGATTCGGATCCGTCTAACTGCTCAGAAAAGAAATGCGAGTCTTTTTCATCGGAAAGGAGTGATCCAAGTGACCTGCAGTGAAGTACGACAGCTGCTCGACGATTTCGTTCACGGATATACGGACGCAGAGCAATCTGCACGGATACGGGAGCATCTGGATTCCTGCCCGGAATGTACGGAAGCGTTCCGGAAGGAAACCGCGCTTCACAGGCTGCTTGGATCCTCTGCTCCCGAACCCTCCTATGAATTCCGCGCGTCCGTGATGGAACGGATCGCCGCCGAAAATAAACGCAAAAAGGAAGCAGCCGCAAAACGGTTCCGCAGATACGCTTCGCTCGCGGCAATGCTTCTCCTCACCGTCAGCCTCACGTCCTTCCTGCTGATCCGCTTGATCGGCGCCGCCAAACGGACGGAGCAGCAGCCGCCTTCCGATTCCTCACCCGTTTCGCTTCCCGAAGCCGGGCAGACAGAACCGCAGCTACAGGAAAGCGTCGGCCTGATCGACCAATTTTTCTCAAGATATCCCGGTGTAAACGTCTGCGCCGCACGCGGCGTGACGGAGCTTGCGGAATCCATGGGTCTGGAACCGATCCGCTATCGGGAATACACCTTCTTCGTCATACCATCCGATCAGACGGACGCGTTTCTTACGGAATGCGGGAAAAACGGGATCACGCTTTCCGACAACGTTCCCGAATCGTTTGACCTTGATCCGGTCCCGTCCGGACTGAATCCGGGCGACGGCGATATGATCGTCGTTGAAACGAAATAAATTAACCTCAAAAAACCGGCTCTGCCGGTTTTTTCGTTTTTACGGGGGTTCTTCCATGGCTTCCTTGTTTTTACGGTGTATTGTCGGGCGAAAAGGGAAAAATAATGATGCCCGAAAAGGCAAATACGATCAAAAAGGAGTCTTGTCCCTTGCTATTACGATGGAAGAAGCTTTCTGGTCCCCTTGCATTTCTTCTGCTTTTGGGCGCCGTCTTCGTTTCTTTTTCCGGTCTGCCCGTCAGTGCGCAGACGGTCGGTTGGTACTGCAAAACCTCGGAAGGAGGAAAACAGCCGCCGCTGCCGCCGGAATTTTCCTTTTTTCAGGGAGAGGACGCGATCTGGCTCGGTCCGGAAACGGAAAAAGTGATATATCTGACGTTTGACGCGGGCTACGTCAACGAGAACGTTCTGACCATTCTCGACGTTTTGAAACGGCACGGCGCGGAAGGCGCGTTTTTCGTTCTGGAGCATACGGTGTCCTCCCGTCCCGAGGTCCTCAGGAGAATGAAAGAAGAAGGACATCTGATCTGCAACCATACGGCAACGCACCTGAACACGGCGTCCGCAGCACCGGAGCAGACGGAGGCGGAACTGAAACGGCTGGAGGACGCGGTCGTTCTTGCGACCGGTGAAAAACCGGATCCCTTTTTCCGCCCGCCGGAAGGATCCTTTACGGAGGAGACGGTCAATACCGCGTCGCGCTGCGGTTACGCAACAGTGCTTTGGAGTTATGCCTACGCGGATTGGGATAACAGCCGCCAGCCGGAGCCCGTCAAATCTGCCGACCGGATCCTATCTCACACGCACCCCGGCATGGTCCTTTTGCTGCATCCGACCTCGGCAACGAACGCCGCGATCCTTGACGATCTTCTCACCGAATGGGAACGGATGGGGTACCGTTTCGGTTCTCTTTATGAATTTCTGTAAGACCGTCTCCCTCCTCGTCTCCGTACCGCTCCTCTTTTATCCGTTTTCCGCCGCAGTGACGGCGGAATCAATCGGAGATTCTTGTAATAGGGAATTGATCGCCGCTCTGACGTTTGACGACGGCCCCGACCCGAGATATACACCGGAGATCCTTGATATTCTGGAAGAATACGATCTTGACGCGACGTTTTTCGTGATCGGCGCAAACGCGGAAAAATATCCCGCTCTTATTGAGAGGGAGGTAAAAGACGGATTCGAGATCGGGAACCACACCTATTCCCATTCTTACTGCGGAAAAGGAAACACCGCGCTTCTTCTGACCGAGACGGAACGGGCGGAGAACGTCCTGACAAAGCTCTGCGGAAAACGTCCCGTTCTTTTCCGACCGCCCGGCGGGATCCTTTCCGGGGAAAACGAAAAAGCCCTTTCACAGAAAGGCTATATCCCCGTCCTCTGGTCGGTCGACCCGAACGATTGGAAAGGACCTCCCGCGCAGAAGATCGCGGAGGAGGTCCTGAAAAACGTGAAAAGCGGGGATATCATCCTTTGTCACGATTACGTCGCCGGGGAGAGCCACACGGCGGAAGCAATGCGGATCTTTCTGCCGGTCCTGCTGGAGCGCGGCTTCCGCTTCGTGACGGTCAGCGACCTGCTTTCAATCAAAGCAGGTCAGTAAAAGCCGTTTCCGTCTGTCAGAAAGACGACCGTTCCGTCTGTGTCGGTACGGAAAACCGGAATGCCGAGTGAGGCGCAGCGGTTGAGTACGGTCCCGTCCGGATGACCGTAATCGTTATCGCTGCCGCAGGAGATCACGGCGAAGAACGGTGATACGGCATCAAGAAATTTTTCCGAAGAGGAAGAGAAGGAACCGTGGTGTCCGAGCTTGACGACGTCCGCGTCAAGAAGCGGCAGACACCGGGCAAGCAGTGCCGTCTCTTCCTCTACTTCCGCGTCTCCGGTAAACAGGACCGTATCCTCGCCGTATCTGACAATAAAAAGAGAGGACGCGTTATTTCCGGTCATCCCTTCCGGCGGAAGAATGACGGTCACCGTCACGTCTCCGAAATGACACACCGAGCCATCCTCAAGAGAGAAAACCTCCGTCCCGTGCGCTTCCGCTTCCGACAGAACGGACGTAAGGACGATCTCACCGGGGTCCGTATCGTTCAGCACGACGTTCGTCACCGGAAACGATCCCAGCACGGAAGTCAGTCCGCCGATATGGTCCTCGTGTGAATGGGAAAGAAAGACGGTATCGATCTCACGGACGCCGTATGCAGAAAGAAGCGCGCAGACCTGATTCCCGCTGTCAACGGCTCCTGCGTCGATCATGAGAAACCGCCCGTCCGGCAGTGATATCAGTGCCGCGTCCGCCTGACCGACGTCAAGGAACCGGACGGTCATCGTCCCCTCCCGCGTCTTATCCGGTTTCCCGTTTACCGGATAGCATTCCTGCCTCATGTAATCTCTGCCGAATATGCGCGGATAGAGGAACGCGATCAGCAGGACGGCAACGACGGGAAGAGCCGCAAGCACCCAGGACCGGATCACTTTCCTGACCCGTTCCCGTTTGACACCGCGGAAGAACGGAAAGATCTTTTCGATCGGGATCATATTCGATCCGCCTTTCATAAAACGAAGGACGACGGCATCGTGTGCCGCCGTCCCTCGCTTTTTCAGAATAAGCCGTTGGATTCGGCAAACTTTTTGTTCCTGATATGGACCGCGATCCTGCGGATCACGATCGCGACACCGAAGCAGATCAGTCCGGCGATCGAGATCATTCTGCCCTTGACGTAGCAGTCCGGCAGATAGACGAGACGGACGTCGTGCTTCCCGGGCGTGATCGGGAAAGAGAGCAGGGAGTTCAGCGTCTTTTCGGTTTCGACTTCTTCGCCGTCCACGGTCACGATCCAACCCTCGTCGTACGGGATCGTCGTAAAGAACACGTCCGCGTTCTGCGGCACGGAAACGTTACCGTTAAATTCCGTATCGCTGAACGAGGTGACCTCGTAGTTGCCTTCGGCCAGTCTGGTAAACGCTTCCTTGTACGCTTCACGGTCGACCGTGAAGAAATAGTCGACGCTGTTGCGGAGATAGAAGGGCTCTTCCTTGACCGTCAGAACGATCTCGACGTCCTGCTCCTCGGGATAGACGCCGAGCGAAACGATGCGGTTCGTTTCATTGCCGAAATAGGTCCCGGAGGCGGCGCCGTCGATCGTCAGGCTGACCTCACGCGGCCAGTTCGACGGGAAGTACGCGTAGATCTCCTGATTGGCTTCGGCGTGGATCGTAAACGTGAGCTTCGCCTTTTTGCCCGATTCGATCGCGGAATACTTGGTATGACCGGAGGTGTATCCCTCGTCCATATTGGTCATTTCCTTGGTAAAGGAGATGGGAGTAAAGACCTTGACCGTCTCTTCGCTGCCGAGCATCGCAGTCACGATCTGGTTCATCCGTTCGTACGGCGTATAGAGATTGCCGGGTTCCACGTCCATGATCTCACCATTCACCGCGTAGCCGATGGATAGCGCGTAAGGATTATGATAGACGAAATATCCGTTTTCCTCGTCGGTCGTCATCAGCTCGTAAAGATCACTGTCGAGAACGTCCTCGGAAATGATATATTTGAGGTCGAAAATGGAGTCCGCGACGGGGGTGCCTCCGAGATATTTGGACCAGTGGGACTTTGACGCGAAGCCGAACTGATTGAGCAGCTTGACGGTCGAAGCGTTCAGTGTGGACGTGGAATTGGAGATGCCGTGGAAGTGAAGCGCCATACTGTCGTTCGTCTTTCTGTGGAAATTCTTCTCCATCCTGTAGAACGGGGAAGAATCGTATTCCTGCACGTATTCGACAAGCGGCCTCGTTTTTTCCATGAAGCTGTTATAGGAGACGCGCGACGAGATCACGACGTCTTTGTCCAGAGAAATGGTATCGAACAGTCCGGAGGTAAACAGCTCGACGCAGACGGCAACGAGGATCAGCAGCGCCGAAGCCCGCCCGAGATATCCTCTTGCCTCGGCGTGAAGAAGCACGAGATAGGCGACGATGCAGGCGGCGGAGAACCATATCGTCTTGATGTCGTCGATGAACTTGTAGTCCTGTTTCTGGATCACCATCAGCAGGATGCCGAGCATGAACGCGTCGATGACGACGTACCGGAACTGCAGTCTGCTCGCTTTGTCCAGCGCCTTGAACGCCATCACGAGAACGAGGAAGATGAACATGAAACTGTAACGGTAATTGAGCCAGTTGGGACGCTGGAAGCCGTGCCAGACGATATCGACCGCGTAGCAGTCAAAGGAGAAGACGAAGATCAGGAGAAGAAAGCCGCCGAGGATTTTTTCTCTCGCACGGATTTTCGGGGAGAGGAAATACAGCGGCAGGAGCATGATCGCGAGCGTGCTGCAGTAGATGAAGGGCAGCCCCTCCGGACGGACGGTATCGTAAGAGCCGGGGAAGAACTTGGTAAAGAAATCAAGGAAATCGAAATTCTGCTGGAACTTGTAGGTCGGTGTGGAGAAGGTGCTCTTGCCGTACTGAAGAGACGTGTACGCCGGAAGGACGATGATCGCGGAGATCATGATCGCGATCAGGGAATAGACGCCGATGCGGACGAGAGACTTCCAGAAATGGTTGTCCTCCATATAGAAATTGTTTTCATATTTCACGTCGTGCGCAAAATACCAGTAGAAGAAATAGAGAGCGACGTAGATGCATACCATGTATCCGATATAGAAGCTGGTCAGCAGGGACATGGATAGAGTGACAACGAAGAGCCCGAATTCTCCCTTTTTGATCAGGCGTTCGATCCCGATGGAAAGCAGCGGCAGGAGGATGAGGCAGTCGACCCACATGGTATTGTGCCCGTACGCGATCATATAACCGGAGAGCGCGTAGCACGTCGAGAAGATCAGGACGTTGGTCTTCTTTCCCGTTTCGAGCCGATGCAGATAGATCGCCATCGAAAGTCCGAGGAAACCGACCTTGAGAAGCATGATCAGAAGCAGACATTCTGTGATGTGATCCTCGGTGAACAGCGCCATGAGGAAGGAGAACGGGGAAGCGAGGTAATACGCGTAGATCCCCATGAATTCGCCGCCGAGGGAACGGTTCCACGTATAGAGGAAGCTGCCGCCGTTCAGAACCTTGTCGCGCAGATCTTCAAAAAAATAGACGTACTGCCCGTTCAGGTCAAGGACGAGAACGGAGCTGTCTCCGAACGGATACGTTTCCATAAAAATGAAGATCAGCCACATGATCGCAGCGGGGATCAGGAACGCGAGGAAAAGATAACCGATATCAAGCGCCGGTCTTTCTTTCAGAAGCAGATTCTTATTTCTTTTCAAGAGTTTATATACCGCCTTTCGGACCCAGGACGTTTTTGATGTTTTTTTCCAGTTTGACGCGGGGAACGGTTACGTCTCTCCCGCAGGTCGGACACTTGACGCGGATATCGGACCCGACGCGCAGGACCTCGAGACGGTTGTCTCCGCACGGGTGCGGCTTTTTCATCAGAAGAAGATCGCCGACCGAAAACGTAATGATCTTCATAGATCCTTCACCCCTCCGCCTTCCGATAAATAATCATACGAATTCAGTATATCACAGTTTCCCGAAAAACGCAAGGCAAATCCGAAAAAAGCCGCGTTTTCGATTTCTTTTTACAATTCGTTTTACCGGTGCGGAGACACACTGCAACAATTATTTACAATTTTCTTTTGACTAATCCGTAAATCTGTGATATAATGGTTTGATAAAATGCGGGGATCATGGATTTCTGATCCCGAAGGAAGGGAAGGCGGAGAAAAACATGGTGATCCTCGGGATCGACCCGGGTCTGGCGATCGTCGGATACGGAGTCATTGAATACGAAAAGAACCGTTTCCGCACACTTTCCTACGGCGCCATCACGACGCCTGCCCATACCCCTGTCGAGGACCGTCTGCTCAAGATCTATACCGAAATGGGCGAGCTCATCGATATGTATCACCCCGAGGAGATGGCTGTCGAGGAACTGTTCTTCAACACCAACGCAACGACGGGCATCCCGGTCGCGGAGGCGAGAGGCGTGATCCTCCTTTCCGCAAAGGAAAAAGGCGTAAAATGCTTTGAATATACGCCGCTTCAAGTCAAGTCCTCTGTCGTCGGTTACGGAAAAGCGGAAAAATCGCAGATCATCATGATGGTACGGACCATTCTCAATCTGAAGACCGCGCCGAAACTGGACGATACGGCTGACGCGCTCGCGATCGCCGTCTGTCACGCTCACACCGGCGGCTCCAGACTCAAGGAATTCTATAATATCAAGTAAGAGGGGAAAGTTCATGTTCTATTATATTTCCGGTACGCTTGCCATGACCGATCCCACGTTCGCCGTGATCGACGCGGGCGGCGTCGGGTACAAGATCTATATCACCGGCACCACGCTCGGTAAACTCGCGTCAAAGACCGGCGAAAAGGTGAAGCTCTTCACTTACCTTGCCGTTCGTGAGGACGCGATGGAGCTCTACGGCTTCTATACGGAAGAGGAGCTTTCCTGCTTCCGTCTCCTGATCTCCGTCTCCGGCGTCGGCGCGAAATCCGCCGTTTCGATCCTCTCTCTGTTTTCACCCGAACGATTTGCGCTTGCCGTTACGACCGGCGATACCAAAGCGATTTCCAAGGCAAGCGGCATCGGTACAAAAACCGCTGCCCGCATCGTGCTCGAACTCAAAGACAAGATGAAAAAAGAGATCGAAGTCACGGAAAATGTCTTCACCGAAGAGGCCTCCGTTCCCGGAGATTCCCTGTCCGAAGCGAGAAGCGCGCTGCTGCTGCTCGGCTATACGTCGGCGGAAGCGGGTGCCGCGCTGAAGGGGATCGCCCCCGGCACGCCGGTCGAGGACGCGATCAAGGCTGCGCTCAAGAAGCTGATGAAATAATACGGAAAGAAAGGAAGGAAAGCGGACGGTACCGCTGAAATACGATGGACGAAAAAGAATTTGATGAAGAATACGATTTTGAAAACCGCATCGTAACGTCCTCTCTTTCCGAGGAAGACAGGGAGATTGAAGGCAGTCTGCGCCCCCGTTCCCTGAACGAGTACATCGGTCAGAAAAAGGCAAAGGAAAACCTGAAGATTTACATCGACGCGGCGAAAATGCGCGGTGAGACGCTTGACCATGTCCTTCTGTACGGCCCTCCCGGGCTCGGCAAGACGACGCTTTCCACGATCATCGCGAACGAGATGGGCGTCAGCATCCGTACGACCTCCGGCCCCGCGATCGAAAAACCGGGAGATCTCGTCGCGCTCCTGACCAACCTGAACGAAAACGACATCCTGTTCATCGATGAGATCCACAGAATGCCGCGTACCGTCGAGGAAATCCTCTACCCGGCGATGGAGGACTACGTTGTTGACCTGATCGTAGGGAAAGGTCCCGCCGCCCGTTCCATCCCGCTGAACCTCCCGAAATTCACGCTGATCGGCGCGACGACCCGTGCCGGGCAGCTTTCCACGCCGCTGCGCGACCGCTTCGGCGTGATCCTGAAGCTTGAACTCTATACGACCGAGGAGCTGACCGAGATCGTGACGAGAAGCGCCGGGATCCTCAACATTCCGATCGACCCTTACGGTGCCAGAGAGATCGCCTCCCGTTCCCGCGGCACGCCCCGTGTCGCAAACCGTCTGCTCAAGAGAGTCCGCGATTTTGCGCAGGTCAAGGGGAAGGGCGTGATCGACCGAGAGATCGCCGACTTTGCTCTTTCGAGACTTGAGATCGACCATCTCGGGCTCGACAACGTAGACCGCAGGATGCTTGAGGTCATCATCAACTTTTACGGCGGCGGTCCGGTAGGTCTTGAGACCCTTGCCGCGACCGTCGGGGAAGAATCCATCACGCTTGAAGACGTTTACGAGCCGTATCTGATGCAGATCGGCTTCCTGAGCCGCACCCCGCGCGGCAGATGCGCGACGAGGCTTGCTTACGAGCATCTCGGTATCCCGTATCAAAGCGCTAATCCGAAATCCGTGCCGCAGGTCAGTTTATTTGATACCTCCGAGTCGTAACAGCACCGGAAATTACTATGAAACATTTTTACAGGAGATCGTAATGAGACAATTGTTCGGAACAGACGGGATCCGAGGGATCGCCGGAAAAGAACTGACCGCCGACACCGCGTATATGCTCGGGCTCGCGGTCGCGGAAGTATTGACCGAGACGGAAAACAAACGGCCGAACGTGCTGATCGGAAGAGACACCCGATGGTCGGGCGAAATGTTCGAGGCAGCGATCGCCGCGGGGCTTCTTGCCATGGGCAGTGACGTCACGGTCCTCGGCGTCGTTCCGACTCCCGCGGTCGCGTATCTCGTCCGCTATGCAAAAGCAGACGCCGGCATCATGATCTCCGCTTCCCACAATCCCGCGGAGCATAACGGGCTGAAGGTTTTCAACGGCAGCGGCTTCAAACTTTCCGACGAGCTGGAAGAACGGGTCGAAGAGATCATCCTCGGCAAAAAGAAGGTCACTCCGGTATCCGGCAACAAGATCGGGCGCTTCATCCGCGACAGTTCACTGGTCGATGAGTACGAACGGCACCTGAAAGCACTGCTGCCCGAAGACGGCGGGAACAAACGGTTTCTGTTCGACCTGTCAAACGGTTCCGCGGCGATAACTGCCGGAAAAGTATTCGATTCTTCCTCCGCACGAGGTTTCAAGGCGGATTTCATCAGCGACCGTCCGGACGGGATGAACATCAATCTCGATTGCGGCTCCACCCAAATCGGAGCCCTTGCCAAAGCCGTCCGGGACGGGAACTACGATGCCGGCTTCGCATTTGACGGAGACGCCGACCGCTGCCTGATGGTCGACGAAAACGGAGACCTGATCGACGGCGATCAGATCATTGCGGCGCTTGCCTCGGACATGAAGAAAAAGGGCACGCTGCGCGGAAACGCCGCCGTCGTCACGAAGCTGACCAATCTCGGCTTCCACCTTTTCTGCAAAGAAAACGGAATCGACGTCCACGTAACGGACGTCGGCGACAGATACGTCCTTGAAAATATGCTCGAAACCGGAGCCAACGTCGGCGGAGAACAGTCCGGCCATATCATTCTCACCGACTATGCGACGACCGGAGACGGTGAAATGACCGCAGCGGTCTGCATCGGGCTCCTCCTTGCGCAGAAGGACCGCACCGCCTCCGATATCTTCGGCGCCATGAAACGGCTGCCTCAGGTCAGCGTCAACTGCAGAGTACCGAACGACAAAAAGAAATACGTGATGGTGCATCCGGACGTGACCGAAGGCGTGCGGAAGGTCTCGGAGCTCCTCGGAGAGCGAGGCAGAGTCCTTCTTCGTCCCTCCGGGACCGAGGCACTGATCCGGATCATGCTCGAAGGGGACGATCCCCAAACGATCGAAAAACTTGCAAAGGAACTGGAAAATACGATATGTGGGCTGCTCTGAACTGGAAGGATTACGGGCTGCTGGACTGCTCTGACGGGCAGCGGCTTGAAAAATGGGGGAATTATACCCTGATCAGACCGGATCCTCAGGTCCTGTGGAAAAACAGAAGAAAGCACCCGGCGTGGAAGAACGCCGACGCAAGTTACACCCGATCCCATACGGGCGGCGGAAGCTGGAGCGAAAGCAAGCTCCCAGAAGAATGGAAGATCAGGTACGGGGAACTGACCTTTTCGGTCAAAACGATGGGCTTCAAGCACACCGGACTGTTTCCGGAGCAGGCCGTCAATTGGGACTGGTTTTCCGAACTGATCCGCAGCGCCGGCAGACCGATCCGCGTCCTCAATCTGTTCGCTTATACCGGCGGCGCTACGCTTGCGGCAGCGAAGGCAGGCGCCGAAGTCACGCATGTGGACGCCGCGAAGGGAATGGTCCTCCGTGCGGGTGAAAACGCCGCTCTCTCCGGTCTTTCCGGCGCAAAGATCCACTACGTGACCGAGGACTGCAAAAAATTTGTCGAGCGTGAGATCCGCCGCGGAAACCGTTACGACGCCGTGATCATGGACCCGCCCTCCTACGGAAGAGGTCCGAAAGGGGAAACCTGGAAGCTGGAAGAGAACATCGACGACCTCGTCCGTCTCTCCGTTTCCGTACTGAGCCCCGATCCGCTCTTTTTCCTCATCAATTCCTACACCGCCGGCTTGTCTCCCTCCGCCGTCGCGTACATCCTGCGTGAAGAGATGCTGCCCCGTTACGGCGGCAGCGTTACGGCAGACGAGATCGGGCTCCCCGTCCTCCAGACGGGCGGCGTCCTTCCTTGCGGTTCCAGTGCCAGATGGCAAAAATAAATCAAAATAATCATTGAAGCTGAGACGATATGAACGGTTCACCATTTATTCAGATCGAGCATCTGACATTTGCTTATGAAAAAGGACCCGACGCGAAAAAGATCCTGAAGGATCTTTCGTTCACCGTCGATCGGGGTTCTTTCGTTGCGGTCCTCGGTCATAACGGCTCCGGCAAATCTACGCTCGCAAAGCTCCTCAACATGATCGAATCCCCTACCGAGGGAAAGATCACCGTCGGCGGGATGGATCTCACCGATCCCGAAATGACGGAGGAGCAGATGATAGACGTCCGCAGAAAGATCGGAATGGTCTTTCAGGACCCGGACGACCAGCTGGTCGCGACGATCGTTGAAGAGGACGTTGCCTTCGGCCCAGAAAACCTCGGGATCGAACCCAAGGAAATAAGACGCCGCGTCGACGAAGCGCTCGACACCGTCGGTATGAAACAGTACGCACGGCACGCGCCGCACCAACTGTCAGGCGGACAGAAGCAGCGCGTCGCGATCGCGGGCATCCTTGCCATGCGTCCCGAATGCATCATCTTCGACGAGTCCACCGCCATGCTCGACCCATACGGCAGGAAAGACGTCATGGACACGATGCTGCACCTCAACAAGGACGAGGGTATCACGATCCTCACCATCACCCACAATATGGAAGAGGCCGTGTACGCCGACCGCGTCATCGTGATCGACGACGGCAGGATCGTTCTTGACGGGACCCCGAAGGAGGTCTTTTCCAGAGTCGAAACGCTGCACAGCTTCGGCCTCGACGTACCGCAGGTGACAGAGGTCTTTTACGAGCTGAACCTGAGCGGATACGCTCTTCCTTCCGATATCCTGACAGAAAAGGAGGGAGCGGACGCGATCGTCCGTGCGCTGTCATGAGTAAACTTTCGCTTGAAAACGTAAGCTACGTATACAGCCCGGGAACCCCGTTCTGCAAGACCGCGCTGGATCACGTTACGGTCTCCTTCCCGGAAAACCGTATCGTCGGTCTCATCGGTCATACAGGCTGCGGGAAAAGCACCCTCGTCCAGATGCTGAACGGGCTTCTCCGTCCCACGGAAGGACGGGTCTTTCTCGACGGGAAAGACATCTGGGAAAAGCCGAAGGAGATCGCCTCCGTGCGCTTCCGCGTCGGGCTCGTGTTCCAGTATCCGGAATATCAGCTGTTTGAAGAAACGGTCAGGGAGGATATTTCCTTCGGACCGAAAAACATGGGGCTCAGCGAGGAAGAGATCGCGCGCAGAGCGGAAGAGGCGGCGGAATTCGTCGGCCTCGAAAGCGAACTGTTCGATCAGTCGCCCTTCGAGCTCTCGGGCGGGCAGAAGCGCCGCGCCGCGATCGCCGGCGTCATCGCGATGGAGCCCGAGGTCCTGATCCTCGACGAACCCGCGGCGGGTCTTGACCCGATGGGAAGAGAAGAGATCCTCGGCGGCGTCCGCTCCTTTCAGCGTCAGAAGAAAAGCACCGTCATCATCGTTTCCCACAGCATGGAGGATATGGCAGCTTACGCCGACGAGATCGTTGTCATGGATCACGGCACGATATCCCGCACCGGCTCGACCCGTGAGATCTTCTCCGACAAGGAGCATCTCAATTCGCTCGGGCTCGACGTCCCGCAGGTCACGCGCTTCATGATCGCGCTGAAGGAACGCGGGATCCCCGTGCGCACCGATATTTTTACGGTCGGGGAAGCAAAACAGGAGCTGCTGCGCGTGCTCCCGAAAAGGACGGGAGGGGGAAGAAGATGATCTCCGATATCACACTCGGGCAGTTTTTCCCCGGAAACTCCGTTATTCACCGGCTTGACCCGAGGACCAAGATCCTCGGCTCGATCCTCTTTATCGTTCTCGTCTTTCTGGCGAAGAATGTCTTCAGCTTCGTCCTTCTGACCGCGTTCACCCTCTTTATCATTTTCCTTTCGGGGATCGACCTGAAGGTGATCCTCAAAGGGCTGAAGCCGCTGATCATCATCATCGTCTTTACCGCGCTGCTGAATCTGTTCGGCAAAAAGGGAGAAACGCCCCTGATCTCGTTCTGGATCATCCGTATCTACCCGGAGGGCATCCGATACACGATCATGATCATTCTGCGTATCGTATGTATGCTTGCGGGTACCAGCGTGATCCTGAGCTATACGACCTCGCCGATCGAGATCACGGAAGGCATCGAATGGCTCATGGCGCCGCTCGGCTATCTCCACGTTCCCGTACACGATTTTGCCATGATGATGAGCATCGCGCTCCGCTATATCCCGACCCTGATCGAGGAAACGGACAAGATCATGAAAGCGCAGACGGCGCGGGGCGTCGACTTCTCCTCCGGCAGCCTGCTCCGCCGTGCCAGGGCACTGATCCCGATCCTGATCCCGCTCCTGTTTTCCGCTTTCCGGCACGCGGGGGACCTCGGGATCGCCATGGAATGCCGCTGCTATCGGGGCGGTGAAGGAAGGACGAAAATGACGGTCCATCACTTTACGATGACCGATCTTCTTTCCATGCTCGTGCTCCTCTTCTTCGGCGCCGGCATCATTCTTCTCAACCTTTACGCACCGGGATTCTCGTTATGAAGCTTCTCATCGAATTATCCTTTCTCGGCACCGCGTATTTCGGCTTTCAGGTCCAGAAGGGAAAGCCTCTGCCGACCGTGCAGGGCAGATTTCAGGACGCGGTCGAAAGCGTTTTCGGCAAACGCTATCCCGTCACGGGATGCTCGAGGACCGACCGCGGCGTCCATGCGATCCGGTTTTTCGTTACCGTTGATTTCGGTACCGACGAAATGACCGTCCCGACGGAAAAGATCCCGACGGCGATGAATTCCGTTCTGCCGCAGGATATCGCGGTCAGAAGCGCGCGGTTCGTCCCGGATACGTTCCATCCGCGATATACGAAGCTGACAAAGGAATATATCTACGTCTTCGATAACGGCGCGGTCCGCTCCCCCTTCAACGCGGGAAGAACGTATTACGTTGCGCGGAAGCTGCGTGAAGACCTGATGGACGAGGCAGCCTCCTTCATCGTCGGAACGCACGATTTTACATCCTTCATGGCGTCCGGTTCCAAGATCACGGACGCAGTCAGGACGGTGACCGAATGCCGCGTACAGCGGGACGGAGACCGTGTGATCCTGCGTATTGCCGCAGACGGCTTCCTTTACAACATGGTCAGGATCATCGCGGGAACGCTCCTTGCCGTTTCCGACGGAAAGATCCTGCCGGAAGAGATCCCCGTGATCATTGAGGGGACCGACCGGCGTCTTGCCGGAGCGACGCTGCCGCCCGACGGCTTATATCTGAACCGCGTCGTATATCCGGAGCTATAAACAGATACACTTATTTCATACGAAAGGAGGGATCCGCGTGCGGACGGAACCGAAAAACGATAAGCAGGCAAAGCAGCCGGTCCCGGATCGGAAGGCATTTTCCGAGGCGGAAGAAGAACAGCAGGCGGAGCTCGCCGAACGTTCACTCGAAGAGGTCAGGCATAAGGAGATCCTGATCGAAAAGAGAAGGAAAACGCCTGAGGACGACTACCCGGAAAACGAATACTTCATGAAGATCGCCTCCCGGTTCAAATGGGCAAAATATCTCGTCGCCGCAGCCGCGGTCGTCTTCTTTCTCGCCATGATCTCCATCTTCCGCCGTGATATCACGCTCGATAATTTCCGCTATCTGCTGCGGGACATGAATACGGGCGGGACAAAATATACCGAGGAATACGGAAAAATCAGCTTCGACGCGGTGGGGGACACCGAATTTGCACTGTTCCGCGACTATCTGGTCGTCGTAAGACCGGGGGACACGCTCCTTTACAGCTTTGAGGGAAAGGCGGTCCTGAACCTCACGAACGAATTCATCACGCCGAAGATCCTGACCTCTGATTCCTATTTCATCGTGTACGATTTCGGGCAGACGACGCAGACATATTCGGTCGTGAACGCCTTTTCCAAGGTTTACGATGGAACGACGGAGGCGCCGATCGCCGGTGCCGCGATCTCTCCCGCGGGTCTTTACGCCTTTATCCAGCGGACGAACGATTACCGCGGTTCCGTTGAGATCCATGATCGTGACTTTGACGTGATCAGCAGAGTCTATACGGACCGTTATATCAGCTCCGTCTGCTTCAATGACGCGGGCGACCGGCTTGCCGTCGCCTCGTTCGGGGACGATAACGGGGAATGGTACTCCGAGATCTCGGTCGTTGATCCGTACAGCGATAAATCCGTCTTTACCGCCTCGCTTCACGGCGTCATGCTCGTCTCCTGCGCGTTTGACGGAGAGAGCGTCGTTGCCTGCGGGGATACCGGGATCTACACCTACGATCCCGACGGCACCCTCCGTTCCTCCTTCCTCTTCGACGGGGGAACGCCGGTCACGCTTCTCCCCGGACGGAACAAATATGCCGTGGCGTTCAATACGACCGTCCTCGGCAATGAAAAAGAGATCATCTGTACCGGAAAGGGCGCCGAGCTCTTCCGTACAAAGGTCCCGGGGAAGATCAGCGCACACGCCTTCTCCGATTCTTATACCTGGATCTTTACCGACGATATCCTGTACCGGTTCTCAACGGACGGAAAAGACGATGCGTCGTTTTCCTTCGATAACGGCTGCTCCGCCGTTCTCCCGATCACTGACGACCGCGTCATGCTTTGCTTCCCGAATTACGCGCAGGTCTTCCGGTTTGACGGGACCGGAGAAGCCGAAACGGGGAACGGAACCTCCTTCAAGTAATTTTTTACCGCTGCTGTTTTAACAAGAAAGGATCATTCCATGGAATTATGCTGCCGCTGTCATAAAAGAATGCCCGTCGTTTTCCTCTCCAAATTTGAAAACGGTAAAATGGAAAACCTCGGTTACTGTATCAAATGCGCGCGTGAGATCGGCATCAAGCAGGTCGACCTCGCGATCTCACAGATGGGTCTGTCCGAAGAGGATATCGAACGCATGAGCGCCGAGATCGATCCGGAGGAAGTCAAGGAGGCGGGCGAACTGCTTGCCGACGAGCTTTCCAAGCCGGACGAAGAGGGAAAGGCGCCCGCGCTCGACGTCCGCAAAATGCTCGGTGACTTTCTGAAAAACCTTCCGCAGGCAAAGGACGGGCAAAAAGCGGGCGGAGCGGCAAAGAAGACCTCTCCCGAAAAGAACGCCCCCTCCAAAAAGTTCCTCGACACGTACTGCATGAACCTCTCCGCCAGAGCGAAGAGCGGGCAGCTGGACCCCGTGATCGGCCGCGGCAGAGAACTGGAACGGCTGATCCAGATCCTTTGCCGCAGACAGAAGAACAATCCCTGCCTGATCGGTGAACCCGGCGTCGGCAAGACCGCGATCGCGGAAGCGCTGGCACAGTCCATCGCGGACGGGAACGTACCGTACAAGCTTGCAGACAAAGAGGTCTATCTCGTGGACATGACCGCGATCGTCGCCGGAACGCAGTTCCGCGGTCAGTTTGAAACGAGAATGAAAGGGCTGATCGACGAGGTCAAGGCTCTCGGCAACATCATTCTCGTCATCGACGAGGTCCATACCATTGCCTCCGCCGGAGACGCGGAGGGAAGTATGAACGCCGCGAACATCCTCAAGCCCGCCCTTTCCCGCGGGGAGATCCAGGTCATCGGTGCGACGACCCTGACCGAATACCGGAAGTATATCGAAAAGGATACGGCACTGGAACGCCGCTTCCAGCCGATCGTCGTCGAGGAGCCCTCGATCGACGATACCGAAAAGATCCTGATCGGTATCAAAGAAAAATACGAGGAATTCCACTGCGTGAAGATCCCCAACCAGATCCTCCGTAACGCGGTGGTCCTCTCCGAGCGCTATATCACCGACCGTTTCCTTCCGGATAAAGCGATCGACCTCCTCGACGAGGCACTTGCCAAGGTCGCTCTCCGCCATCCGGAGATCGGGGATTACGAAAAGCGCTCTGCCGAGCTTGCCGACGTTCTGAAGGAGCGTGACGCGATCGAAGCGGAGGAACTGCCCGAGAACGACGACGGAAGCGCGGAGGAAAAGAAATATCAGCGCCTCGCCGATTGCCGCGTCAGAGAACTGAAGCTGAAGAAAGAGCTCGAAGAACTGGGCGAAAAGAAATCGAAGATCGTTCTCTCGACCGCGGACCTTGCCGAGGTGATCGAGGTCTGGACCGGCGTCCCCGCAACCGAGATCACGGAAAGCGAATTCCGGAAGATCGGAAATCTGGAAGCGACCCTGAAGAGCCGCATCATCGGGCAGGATCAGGCGGTAGACGCCGTGGTCCGCGCCATCAAGCGCAACCGCACCGGCGTTTCTCCCAAGCGCAAGCCGGTATCGTTTATTTTTGCCGGGCCGACCGGCGTCGGGAAAACGGAGCTCGTCAAACAGCTTGCGGCACAGCTCTTCAACTCCCCGGAAACGCTGATCCGCCTCGATATGTCCGAATTCATGGAGAAGCACGCCGTCTCCAAGCTGATCGGCGCCCCTCCCGGATACGTCGGTTACGAGGAAGCGGGCCAGCTGACCGAAAAGATCCGCAGAAAGCCTTATTCCGTAATCCTGTTCGACGAGATCGAAAAGGCACATCCCGACGTCATGAATATCCTGCTGCAGATCCTTGACGACGGGCGGATCACCGACGCGCACGGCAAGACCGTCAACTTTGAAAATACCGTGATCGTCATGACGACGAACGCGGGCGCAAGCGTTTCCTCCTCGCTCGCAGGTTTCGGCGTCAGCGCCGGCGCCGCAGAGGAAAACAAAACGGAAAAGGCGCTTTCCGGCTTCCTCCGTCCCGAATTCCTCAACCGCGTTGACGAGATCATCACCTTCCGCTCCCTGGACGAGGACGATTTCACGAAGATCGCTTCGATCATGCTGAACGAGCTGAAGGCGTCTCTCGCGGAACGTGAGATCAAGTTCGGATTTACCGAAGAAGCCGCAGTCTTCATTGCCCGTGCCTCCTTCAGCAAAAAGTACGGCGCAAGAAACATGAGAAGATATATCGAAAGAGAAGTGGAAGACAATCTTGCCAACCGGCTGATCAGCGATTACGATAAGGATATCAGGCTGATCTCCCTCGGTGTCGATCAGGATGCCCTCTCCATCACCTGCCTCTGACGGGAACGGAACATGAAAGAAAAATGGTACGATAAAGGATATAAACAGGTCGCCTCCATCCTCGGGACCGACCCGGACGTCGGTCTGACGAAAAAGCAGGTCGCGAAGCGCCGTGCAAAGAACGGGGAAAACGACGTCTTTTTGCTGTCGTCCACCTCCTTCCGCGCAAATCTGATCCATATCGTGACCGACTATCCTTCGATCCTCCTTCTGTTTACCGTCCTCATCTCCGTCATATTCGAAAAAACGGTCTCTCTGCTCGCCGCGGTCTCCGTCATGCTGGTATTCTACGCCGTCATGATCTACACGTATGAAAAATCGCAGCGCGTGCTGGAGGGCATGGAGCATTACGCCCTCCCGACCGCAAAGGTCATGCGCGGCGGGCGGCTGTATCTGATCAAACAGCGTCGGCTGGTGCAGGGAGACGTCATTTACCTGACCGCGGGGGATATCGTCCCGTGTGACGCACGCCTGATCGAATCGGAGGATCTGGAAGCGCTGGAGACGGCGCTGACCGGCAATCCGAACCCCGTGAAAAAGAACGCGGATTTCGAGATCTCCGGTGACGTAGCGCCCGCAGGGCAGAGAAACATGGTCTTTGCATCCACGACCCTCACGTCCGGCAGAGGTAAGGCGATCGCCTGCGGGATCGGCAGCGAAACGCTCGTACGCAAGATGAGAAAAAGCAAGCCGATCATCACGCACGACCGGCTCGTCATTCTCTCAAAGCTGAAATCCTTCAGCCGTCTCTTTTCTCTGATCTCCTGCTTCCTGATCCTGATCGTCACGCTCCTCGATCTCTTTCTCAGGAAAGGCAATACGGGGATCGTTGACAGTTTTCTTCTCGCCCTTTCGCTTTCCGTATCCTCCCTCAGTGAGTTCCTCCCGATCTTCGGCATCATCCTGATCGCGTGCGGCGTTTACGGCGCGGTCCGCACGAAGGGAAAGATCAATTCGGGCGCGCTGATCAAGAACGCGGACAAACTGAAGATCATGAAAGATCTGACCTGCCTCGTCGTCCCGAAAGAGGGCAGCTTCACGACGGCAGACCAGCATATCGAAAAGGTTTACGCAAACGGCGACACCGTCTCAAACGGGGAACACGGCTTCCGCAGGGAAGCGGGAAAGACTCTGAAATACGCCCTGATGTCCACCGGGCTCTACGTCTCCGAGCAATTACGAAAAAAGCACGATTCGGACGGAGACCCCTATACCCCGGAGGAGAACGCGATCCTGCGTCTTACCGAGGAACTCGGGATCTTCAGCGCTGAGCTTGAAAACAAATATCCGCTCCTCGATCATCGGGGAACGGACGCTGATAACCCATTTGATACGACGCTCTTTAACGCCTACGGCAATTCCATGGTCGCCCTGCGCGGGCAGGCAGGCAAACTGATCGAGCGTTGCGTTTCCTATTCCGAGAACGGAAAGATCCGGGAAATGACCGCCGCGAAGGCAAGCGAGTTCCGCATTGCCGCGGAGCTGCTGGAAAAGCAGACCTACCGTGTCGTTGCCGTTGCGACAAGAAGCGTCCCGTTCGTCAACCTGACCAAGCTCGTTTCCTGCCAGCACGAACTCAACTTCGAGGGTCTCATCGCGATCCGGGAGCCCTCGACCGCAGGGATCGGAAAGACCATCGCGCGCTGCAGAGACGCGGGGATCCGCGTGATCCTGCTGACGGACGACGTCGGGGATTACAACGTGCGGTTCGCGGAATCGGTCGGTGTCCTGAAAGACGGCGACCGGATCCTGACGGGAGCCGAAATGGCATACATGAAGGAAGGCCTTTACCGTTCCGAGCTGCCGGATTACGCCCTGTGTCAGGGGCTCAGCGTTCCTCAGAAGCAGAAGCTGGTCCGGGACCTGAAGAGGACCGGAGAAAAGGTCGGTGTTCTTTGCAGACGTCTTGAAGAAAAGCCGGTCCTTGAGGAGGCGGACGTCTGTTTCGCGCAGAGCGTTACGCTGTCCGACAGAGCCGGGGCAGCGGGCTACGAGCTGATCGGCAGAAACACGCCGGTCTATTCCAAAAAGGGAAGCGGCATCGGCTGTGAGGCACTCCGCTTCGTCTCAGACGTCATCGTATCCGAGGCGGACGAAACGGGCGGCGGATTCCGCTCCGTCACGGACGCCGTATCCAGTGCCGGGATGATATACCGGAATCTCACGCGTATGTTCCGGCACCTGATCATCACGCATTCCTTCCGTATCCTTGCCGTTTTTGCCGGGATCCTTCTCGGCATCCGTCTTCTGACCCCCGTTCAACTCCTCGTTTCCGGGATGATCACGGATCTGTTCGCCGTGGTTTCCATGGCGTTCACCCGCCCGGATACGAAGATGCTCTACGACCGTTCCGACAAGCGCAACGATCTTGACCGGATCGGATATACCATCCTCCGCAGCCTTCTCCCAACGCTGTTCTGGGCAGCCGCAGCGGGGATCACGACGCTGATCGGTGCGGAATCCGGGATCCTTCCGGATGCCGGAACGATCTGTGCCTCGTTCTTTATCGGGATGCTGATCACCCAGCAGATTCTTCGCATCGTCGGGTCCTCCTCCCGTCCCGTTCTGCGGCACGGAACGACCGTCAGCACGATCTCCGGGCTGACCGATCTTATGCTGATCGTATTTCTGCTCTGTTCCTCCCTGATCCCGCGGTTCGGCGCACTGTTCGGTATCGTTCCTCTCACGCTCTCCGGCTGGGGCCTGACGATGATCCCGGCGGCAGCGGTCTTCCTTTTCATCGAGATCGGGAAAACCGTCCGAAAAAAGAGCGGTAAAGCGGAATAACGGATCCCGATCCTGCCGTATGCAGCGTACAAAACTTCCATTTCTTCATCTGTGCTCCGGGGGGTGACGCTTTCTGAATGACACGGAGGCCGTAACAAACGGCAAAACGAAAAAATCCGGTCTGTCGGGCGGCGCGATCAAGCTCTTTGCGATCGCCGCGATGCTTCTCGACCACGTCGCGTGGGTACTGATGGATCCCGCGATCAAACGGCTCGGGTCCCCGACCTATCCGCACCTATGGACGACGGAGGCGTTCGCTGCCGCTCCTTTCCTCTGCGTCCTTTCTCCCGCGTTTCACTCGATCGGGAGAACGACGATGCTGCTGATGCTGTTCTTCCTTTCAGAGGGCCTGACTTACACGAAAAGCGTCAAACGCTACGCCGCCCGTCTTCTCCTCTGGGCGTTCCTGTCGGAGATCCCGTTTGACCTCGCCTTCCACAGAAGGATCTTTTATCCGCAGTCGCAGAACGTCTTCTTTACGCTGTTTCTCGCGCTTCTTGCGATTTGGGCAATGAGAGCGCTGCACGACAAACCGTATCTGTATCTGCCCGTCATTGCGGCCTGCATGGTCTGCGCGTGGGCGTTAAAGTCGGACTACGGTTTTCACGGGGTCGTCGCTGCCTGCGTGATCGAATTCTTTCATAAAAACAAGATCCTTTCGTACTGCGCCGGCTGCGCGGTCATGACGCTGTTCAGCCTGAAGGAGATCACCGCGTTTCTCGGCGTCGTGCCAATCGTGCTTTATAACGGGAAGCGCGGTCCCCGGCTCAAATATTTATTCTACGTGTTCTATCCGACGCATCTTCTTTTACTGTATCTGCTCCGGATCCTGCCGTTTTCATAACGGTCATCATTGTTTTCAGGAGGCAACATAATGAAATGAATCGTCAGTTTGATTTTATGCGTCTTGCTGGTTCTGCCTGCTTTGTCCCTTCCTCTGTACGCAATGGAGGATCTTGATGATCAGGGCTACGACGAATAGGACGACGTCGGGGGACCGTCAACGGGATCTACAATCTTCTGTCGGCCTCTATGATCCCGAATTTCTGGAGAAGATGAATCTCTCCTCTTCTCATGGAAGGGCGGTTGGTTCGGCGACGCGCTCGTGACGCTCGATTATTCGTTTGAAAAAGAAGAAGCCGTGAAAAAGATCGCGGCGGTATCGGGAACAGACGCTTCGGATATTCCGTGCCCGATCTCCGAACGGTATTATCCCGCGGGATGCATCTTCCTCGGCTGGTCGACCGAAAAGGGTTTGATTTCGGCACCGGTATCAATGAAGACACGATCCTTTTCGCCAAATGGGAAAAGGAGAATGATACGGCGAAGGATACCGAGAAAGGATCCGAACCAGTTAAGAAGTCAAGCCGCGATACTTTGATCCTGATCGCCATCATTATCGTACTCGCCGTTCTTGAAGCGGTCACCCTCACGGTAATGCTCGTCAATAAGAAAAAGAACGCTGCCGGGAAGTAACCGTCCGGATAAACAGCGTTCGGAAATAACGAATACGGCACGAACCCCGCCCGGCTGCGTCGGCAGCGTGCGGGGATCACGGTTTATCAATCTTTTGGTCACGGATACCTCTGAACGGATGAAGCTTGTTTAGGAAAAGAGAAGAGCGAAAAGACAAAAATTCCGGATGCTTCCGCATCC
>JAZLIW010000198.1:0-19761 GCA_045617585.1 Eubacteriales bacterium | reverse complement strand
CAGGCAATAGATAACTATATCCTCTTCTACAATACGAAAAGATACCAGTTGAAACTGAAATGTAAGACGCCGATGGAATTCCATGCGGCTTTCGCCGCGTGAAAAATTCCGCCCCTGCTGCGCAGCAGGGGCGGAATTCAATCGCAATTCAATATAGTTTTTGTTTTTTCGTCTGTCTACTTGACAGGGGGCGCATCACGCTTCCTTTCGGCGGGGCGGTTCTGTTTCTTCCTTTGTGTCGATCCGGGAAGAGATCATTCCTTGCTTCCCTTGATCTTCTCCCAATACGCTTTAGCCGCCTGCTCGGTTTTGTTTTCACCGTATTCGTAATAGCATACGCTGCCGAGATCGGTCGGGAGATAGCGCTGTTCCACGTAATGATTCGGGAAATCGTGCGGATATTTGTAGTCCTGATACCGGTGGGTCGGGCGCATATAATCGGGGACGTTCTGCCCTTTTCCCGCCCGGATATCCGCAGCGGCACGCTCGTATGCGACGTGTGCGCTGTTGGACTTCGGCGCCGTCGCGAGCATGATCACGGCGTGAGAAAGCGGCAGAGACGCCTCCGGCAGACCGAGCTCCCTTGCGGACTGCACACACGCGTAGACGATGGCGGGCGCCATCGGATACGCCTGTCCGATATCCTCGGACGCCATCGCCTGCAGACGGCGGCAGGCACCGAGCAGATCCCCGCCTTCGAGGATCTTGGCAAGATAGAAGATCGCAGCGTCGGGATCGGAGCCGCGGACCGACTTCTGCAGTGCGGACAGCATATCGTAATGCACGTTCCCCGCACGGTCGAAATTGCCGACGACCTTGGGCAAGAACCCCGCCGCCGTCTCCTTCGTCAGTTCGTCCCCGCCCGCGTAATAGGTATTCTCCAGCAGATTGACGCTCCGGCGCACGTCTCCCGCGGCGGAAGCGGCAATATAGCGCAGTGCCTCTTCCTCCGCGGTTTTGTTCAGCCCCGTTTCCCGGTTCAGCACGTCCAGCGCACGCCTCAAAGCCGGAAGGATGTCCTCCTCCCCGACCGATTTGAATTCAAACACGGCGGAGCGGGAAATGATCGCGTTGTAGACGTACAGATAGGGATTCTCTGTCGTGGAAGCGATCAGCGTGATACGCCCGTCTTCAATGAATTCCAGCAGCGTCTGCTGCTGCTTCTTGTTGAAATACTGGATCTCGTCGAGATAAAGGAGCACCCCGTTCTGTCCCATCAGCGACCCGGTATCGCGGATCACGGCACGGATGTCCTCGATCGACGCGGTGGTCGCGTTCAGCTTGTGCAGCGTCATCCCGGAGTTCTTCGCGATGATATTGGCAGCGGTCGTTTTTCCGGTCCCGGGCGGACCGAAAAAGATCATATTGGGGAGATAGTGCCGTTCACACATCCTGCGGATGGTCCCGTTCTCCCCGAACAGATGCGTCTGCCCGACGATCTCGTCAAAGGATCCCGGACGGATCCGGTTTGCCAGCGGTTCGTTTGCCACGCGATCACCTCGTTTCCTTTGCTTCGTCCGCCGTTCTGTCCGATGGTTTGATCACGCCCGAGGTCTCCGCGGCGTCCGGATCGTACAGACGGCAGGCACGGTGAAAGCTGTCCCGGTCGGCGATCGCCCAGATGCCGAGCCTGGCGTACGGACGGATCAGCGCCGCTTCCCCGGGAGAAGCGAACCACTTTTCCGGCGCCCAGCGCGCCATCTGACGGTCGATCGGGATCCATACGGTCAACTTGTCTCTGCCGACGATCCCGTTCAGTTCTTTCAGCCGTTCCGGATCGGTCAGACCGTCGTAGGAGACCTCCGCATCCGGCAAAGCCGCAAGCACCTCCTTCGCGTCCGCAAGGCTGAAGCAGGAGACGCAAACGTGTGCCCCGCTTTCCCGGATCAGCGCGTAAACCGTCCCGCGGTCCTCCTCCGTCATCTCAAACAGCTTGTTGTCAATCTTCAGAGAGACGCCGCTTTCCGCCGCGAGAGACAGAACGTCACGGAAGAGGGGGATCTTCTCTCCCCGGAAGCGCTCGCTGAACGCGATGCCGAAGTCGTAACCGAGTGCCTCGTCGTAAGTCAGGTCGGAAAGGAAGACGTCTTCGGTGAGACGGCTGCCGTCGGGAAGACGCGCCGTGGAATTGATCTTCCGGTCGTGCAGAACGGCAACCTGCCCGTCCTTTGTCATTCGCAGATCCAGCTCGATCCGCTCATATCCCTGCTTCACCGCGGCGCGGAACGAGACCATCGTATTGCCCGGGTATTCGCTTTCCACGCCCCGGTGCGCCTGTAATTCCGGTCTTGCCATCTTTCTTCCTTCCCTCCGGTCGTTTTTTCTGACGATCGCTTTATAGAAGTCTGCCGCACCCGGCAGACTGACCGTATCGAAAAATCAAATATAAAACCACGTTTCGGACAATTTTCACAAATTTTCCATAATATGTAACAATCGTCCGGTCAGGCGTCCGCCGCCGCGCTTTTCAGGACCGCGATCGCCGTCTTTACCGCGGGGGCAAGCGGGCCGGAGGGAACGCATTCCAGATCGACCGTACCGTCGTAGCCGATCCCCTTCAGTGCCCCGATCAACGCCCGGCAGGCGGGCAGATCGCTCTCATCGGGGAAATTCCGCGCTCTGGGGACCGAGGCGACGTGAACGTGCAGGATCAGGTCCCCGTACTCTCCCATCCCGGAGAGCCGGTCTCCGCCGCGCTCGGCGTGATAGGAGTCGTAGAGCAGACCGAGCTCGGGAAGACGTGCCGCCCGGACGATCTCCGTGACCTCTTTACAATTATTGAGGAAAGAGC
Source organism: Eubacteriales bacterium (assembly GCA_045617585.1). Lineage (GTDB taxonomy): Bacteria > Bacillota > Clostridia > Oscillospirales > CAG-272 > CAKRZE01. Next base: position 16,970 of record JAZLIW010000198.1, on the reverse strand, counting down.
ATTCGTCGGCGGAAAGCGGCTCCACCGCGACGCGGAAGCCGTGCTTCTTCATCGTCGGCGCGATCACCTCGCGCACGAGGCCCACGAACCGTTCCTTCGCCGTATCAAGATCCATCCCGTCGTACAGAGAGCGCGCGCCGCCGGAGCCGAGTGAGATCACCGACCCGCCGAGCAACTCCGCTTTGGACAGTGCCTTTTCAAGATAATCGCCGATCTCCGCGTAGCATTCCTCGCCCCGGAGCAGACGGAAATTGCCGGGGAACATACAGTTATACGCCGCGCACGGCAGCCCGATCTCCTCCGTCAGCCGGCGCAGTCGGAGCAGCTCCTCCTCCTGCATCCCGGGCATCAGCGTCAGCGACGTTTCAAAGCAGTCGCAGCCGCATTCCTTCAGCATTCTGAGGTCCGCTTCCCGCGGTCCGATGCAGCACCCGAATCTCATTCCGTATTCCTCCACGTTTCCTTTTTCTTTTTATCATCATACCACACCCGCCGGAAAAAGTCAAGGAAAACGGTGCAGTCCCCGATCCGGGAAAAACCCGGGAAAAAACCGCCTCCCGGAGGAAGCGGTTTTTTGCATAGATCATGAAATCATTCGACGATGTGTCTGCCCTGACCGGACTGAAGGATGAGGTCGAAGTATTCGTAAGGACCGACGTACATATAGGTGTAACCGTCGTTCTTTGCGTTGCAGTAATCCTCAATCCCTTCCAGGATCTCAACGAGTTCGGTCGGCGTCTTGCGGACGGTACGGAAAGTGGTAAAGGTGACCTTGCCGCCCGCCTTCATCGTGTTGTACGCGTTTTCGTTGTTGGTGAAGTCGGTCTCACCGGTGATCGGCGTACCGTTGTAGACGACGAGGCGCTCGCCGTTGTTGGAGAACGCACCGACCGGCGTCATGATGCTGTAAGCGTTATAGACCTCGTTATTGAAGGGCAGCGCACCGTTCAGGATGAAGCCGCAGATGTCAAGACCGAACTTGGAGAGATACGGCTCGTTATACGCGATCCAGTCCTCCATGCCGTCGGGAAGATATCTGCCGCCTTTGCCCTCCAGAAGCGCGGTCGGATTGATGTAGCCCGCACCGGAGTCGCCGGTGATAAAGTAGTCGAGCGGCGCCTTGTTCTTATAGACGTACTCGAACATGACGGGCATACGGACGGAAAGCTGCGGGTTGAAGCCCCAGCCCATCGCGTAGGAACCGTGCTTGGGGTCCGACCAGAAACGCGGCACCTCCGTCTTCATCCACGCACCGGAATCGTAGTCGCCGATGTAGATGGTGAAGTAACGGGTCTTCGGCTCGAAGGAGACGGAATCGTCGTACTTCGTGTTGTTCTCAAACTTATCCGCGATCGGGTACATGGTGTAAGCGGAACCGTTGGACATGCAGCAGGGGTGCGCGCAGTCCGCTTCCATCGGGCAGTTATAGGTGGACGCCAGCTGCGCGAACTCCCATTCGAGAGCGACGCCGCCCTTGTTGCCTCTGCCGAGGTGATCGGTGTACTTGACCCACCAGGGCGGGAAGCCCAGGACCTGCGTAAATCCGCCGTTCGCCTTGTCGTAGGCGGCTTCGAGGATCTTGCACAGAGTATCGCGGTCGGTGCCGAGCGGCTGCGTCTTATCGTCGCAGGGCTTTTCGGTCGCGTTCGGCGTCAGGTCAAAGCAGAACGCCTTGTTCAGGATCAGATAGTCGTGGTTGTAAACCTGATTGTTGAAGGGCCCGGGATCGCTGCTCTGGCTCATCGGATTGCTCGCGAGCGTGCCTGCGGCGTCCAGAACGTAGCCCATCAGCGTATCCGAGCACTTTGCCATGTACTTGTCAAGTGCCCAGAGATACGCGTCACACTTGGCGGAGCCGGAGGACGCGATATCGGTATCCGGGATCGTGCCGTTTCCGGTAAACATACCGACAAGGGACATCCTGACCTCGACGCCCATCTTTTCGAGGCTCTTCTGCAGAGAACCGGCGGAATCGTCTGCCATGACGGGGACGTATCCGTCAACGCCGCAGATCGTGACGGCGACGTTCGAGGTCGCGGGGACCTCCGGATCCCAAAGGACCATGCCGTATTTCTTGAGATAGGGTAAGAACATTTCGAAGAAGGCGTCCTTGTCCTTGATCTCCATCACGGAATAGCCCTCAAAGGAGGAGCCCTCCGCGATCATATAATTGAGCCAGAATTCGTCATTGGAATCGTAGATCGTGTAAAGGAGCATATCCGTCTCGGAGAACATCCGGTTGACCTGCCCCTGCACGCCCGTAAAGAGGCGGACGGAATCGGAAGCCGTACCGCCGAGTCCTTCGGTCACTGCCTTTGAGACCTTGACGATGGTATGCGGAACGGACTCGTCAAAGGTCTTCTTCTCGGATGCCGTACGGAGCACGCGGAAGGACTGACCTTCTTTGTACCCCTTGACGTAGGTATTGATGAAGTAGTTGACCGCCTTCAGCGTGCCGAGGTCGCTCGCGCAGGCGATGACCAGTTTTTCGCCGACCACGCGGATGGCGTACTCGTCTTCCTTCAGTTCGGCGAGGATCGCTTTGCATTCTTCGCGTTCCACGCTGCCGATCAGGATCTCTTTCTCGGAGATCACGGGCGTTTCACCGGGCTTGGTCCAGTCGGTTTCCAGCTGGAGTTCGACCCCGGTCAGTTCGGTCAGTGCCTTATTCAGGTTGACCGCCGCCGTCTTGCTGTTGCCGCCGCAGTATTCGCCGCGGATGATCTTGTACTCCGACGCGCCGTCCCGGATCAGCTCCAGGACCTGGTCCGCAGGGAGCTCGGCGATATCCGTTCCGACCGGTTTCGGATCTTCCGTGCCGGAGGAAGGAGTATCGGGGCCCTTGCAGCCGATCACGACGGATACAACCGTCAGCAGTGCGAGGAATAGTGCCGATAATTTTTTCATCATGGCATTGCTTCGCTTTTTCGGAAAAAAGCATCCTTTCTTTTGCTGTTGTATTGCCGGTAATCTCCCCGCGGGAGAAGAGGGATCAGAAGTGTCCGCCGTGACCGCCGTGAGATACCCCGCCGGAGGAGGTATGGGAGCTGCCGCCGACGTGCCCGCCGCCGGATCCGCCCGAACGCCCGGAGGAACCGGTGTCGATCCTCGTGCGCGTCACGTTTGCGTACAGGTAGGTGTCCCGGACCGTTTTCAGGTCCATACTGCCCGCCCGGACATAATCCGCCGCGTCGTCCCGATGGAGGACCGAGGTCAGCTTGGAGGTCTCTTTTCCGGTCGAGATCCCGCCGCCGATCAGACCGATCACGGAGGAAACGGCGGTAAGGATGGCGTACGGTGCGTTCTTCAGCTTGTAGACCAGTTTTTCGCTGAAGCTCATCTGCTCGTACTCTTCCATGGCGCGGATCCGGACAACCTGCCCGGAAGCCTCAGCCGCAAAAGTACGGAACGCCTGATAATAGTCGCCCTCGGACAAATCGTACGTAAAGTAATATTCGATGTCGGCAAGGTCTTCTTCGTTGAAGTACGAAATCCCCTCGCCCGCCGTGGACTCGTAGTACGACCGGGTCTCCATGTCGATGAGGAGCAGGATCCCGTCCTTGCGGTAGTCGTGCGTATCGTAATAATCGTCGGCATACGCGACCACATCCTTCTCCCCCATCGTGGACGTCGTGACCACGATGAAGTCGAAATCGTAGGTTTCGCTGAGTTCGTTCAGATATTCGGTCAGCGCGACCTCCTCCGCGGGCGTCAGCAGATCCGCCCCGTCGTCAAGACGCGGGGAGGAAGCTCCGACGCAAAGGGTCAGCCCTGCGGAAAGGAGAAGGACGGAAAGGAGGACGAGCAAGATTCTTTTCAGTTTCATCCCGCTCACCTCACATTCCGGAAAGCAGGAGCCAGAAAGCGAGGACGACGGCAAAGGTGATCAGCCCCGTCTTCAGGAACTTGCCCCAGTAGTATTTGGTTTTGAGTGATTTGTCAACGGGAAGGTCGCCGACGAATTTGCCGGTCTGCCCGTTCATGGCAAAGACGTATTTCGTGCCGTTCCACGTGGTATTGAGCAGCCATACGGGATACAGCGCGTATTTTGCCTTGCCGTTTTCGATCTGCGCGGAAGAGGTCTGCGGCGTCAGGGAGGAATATCCGCTGACCGTCCGTGCGAAGGCGTCCTCGGCGCTCTTTTTGACGCGGGCGTTGGCACGCTCCATGGAGACCTCCGAGCTCACATCGTACTTGTCGGCAAGATATCCGGAGAGGTACGCCGTCTGGAAATCGACCATCGCGCTCGTATCGAAGGGCTCGAGCGATTCCATCAGCTTGTCGTCCATCTTGCCGGAGCCGTCCACCGGGACGTTGTCGAAGCCGATCGATCCGCCGCGGACGACGGAATAGTAGCTGGTCTCGAGATAACTGTAACTGCCGCTGATCCAGGATCGGGTCTTGGTCCCCTTGAAGCGGACGTCCGCGTCCGCGTCGGCGTCGAAGAGCCAGAACGGGACGTAAACGCCCTTGATCTCGTCGATGTGGTTCTGATCCTTGAAGACCGCGGGGAGAAGCTTCTTCCCTTCGAAATGCTCCGTGAGCTTCTTCTTCGCCGCTTCCTTATCGAGCTTGAACGGGATCACGTAATCGGGACGAAGCCCTCCCGCGACGTTCCCCTTCATGATGATGGGATTGTCGCACCACGGGCATTTCATCGCCGCCGTCGTTGCCTCCGTGACGACCTCGCCGCCGCAGGATTCGCAGACGTAAAGCTTCATCCCTTCCTGTCCGAGCTCCTGCTCCGCCCACGTTTCGTTCGGTGTCTGCCAACTGATATCATCCGCCTTTTCGCCCTTCAGTTCCTCGTCAAAGGCGGCAAGCGTTTCAAGATCGAACTCGGTATCGCAGTAGGGACACTTCATCTTCTGCAGCTGGCTGTCAAATTCTATGGTACCGCCGCAGCATGGGCATTCATACTCTAACAGAGATGCCAATATATCAACTCCTTAAAAAGAGGAGACGCCCCGGCTCGTTCGGACGGCGTTCCGCCCGGAGCGACCCGGGAAGCCGTCTCCTCGTACAGACTGTCGAAAGATCCGGTCAGTTCACAGATCCATCGTCACGCGTTTCACCGGACGCTTTTTCCGGTTCAGGGTTTCTTCGCACCGCAGGCGGAGCAGAAATTGCCCTTGTTCACCTGACCGCAGGAGCAGGTCCAACTGTCATCAGAGGGCTTCTTCGTGCCGCAGTTCGAGCAGAAGTTGCCGGTCACAGACGCGCCGCAGGTCGGGCAGGTCCACGCTCCGGCGGGCTCGGGCTTCTTCGCGCCGCAGGTCGAGCAGAATTTACCGGTCGCTGCCGCGCCGCAGGACGGGCAGGTCCAGGAATCCGCCGCGGGAGCCGCGGGCTGCTGCTGTGCAGGCTGCTGCTGCGCGCCCATCTGATACAGACCCTGTGCCGCGTTGACGGTACCCATGTTCTGCACCATGCCGACGCCCATCAGGCCTGCCATCGCGCCGTTGGGGTTCCCTGCCGCGGTCTTCATCGCGTCAGCGGTCGCACCGATGTAACGGGCAGCACCGACGTTCGGATTCATAGTCATCGCGTTCTCTTCCCACTCGGTGATCTTCTTCTTCTGTTCGTCCGGAATGGTCAGGCTGGACGGGTTGAAGGACCAGATCTCGATACCGCGGTTCTTTCTCCAGAGCGTGGAGAGCTCAACGCTCAGCTCGTCACGGACCTCGGTCGCGTGCGCGCCGATCTCGTAATACTGGATGCCCTTGCCCGCGATGCGGGAGAGTGCGGGCTGGAGCGCCGTCAGAAGCTCGCCCTTCATCATGGATTCGATCTCGGTCTTCTTATACTCGGTGGTAACGTTCGCAGCCACGTTCGTGTAGAAGAGGATCGGGTCGACGACACGGTAGGAGTAAACGCCGCTCACGCGAAGATCGGCGGAAAGCTTGAAGCCGAGCTGTTCGTTGATCACGATGCGGAACGGAATGGGATTGGCGGTACCGAACTTGTTGTCGGTGATCTCCTTCGTGTTGAAATAGTAGACGCGCTGATCCTTGCCGGTGTCGCCGCCGAAGGTGATACGTCTGCCGAACTGCTTGAAGGATTCAACAATGGAGGTGCCGAGCTTGCCCGCGAAGATCGAAGGCTCGGTGGAGGAGTCCCAGGTGAACTCACCGGGCTCCGCGCAGAACTCCACGACTTTGCCCTGCTCAACGATCACCATCGCCTGCCCGTCCGCGACCGCGATAACGGAACCGTTGGAAATGATATTGTCGTTGCCCTTGGTGTTGGAAGAACGGCTGGTGGTCTTTTTCTGACCGCGCACCATCAGCGTGTCCGCATCCAGAGCGTCACAATAGAAGAATTCCTTCCACTGGTCCGCAAGACCGCCGCCGGCTGCGCCCAGAATTGCTTTGATAAGTCCCATTTGAAAAGACTCCTTTCAGTTTTTCCCCGCTTTGTGCGGTACATTTTTATACAATATAATAGTATCATATTCCGCGGTTTTTGTCAAGGGCAAACCCCAAAAACCGCCCGCTCCCGGATTTCCGATTTTTTCCTTTTTCGTTTTTCCTTTTTCTCTTTTTTCCTTGCCTTTTCCGGAAAGCGTGATATAATGAAAGAAAAAAGCGAAAGAAGGATCGGACCATGCCGACACTGACCGTCGTTTATCTGAACCATCTGGACCTGACCTGGCGCCGTCCCCGCTACACGGCGGGAGAACGCGACGGGTTCCTCATCGCACCCTATGCGGAAGTACAGGAAAGGCAGCTTGACGCCGGGCTGCGCTTCGTCCGCGAGGGCGGCTGCTACGATATCGAGCAGACCGCCTCCCTGCGCGAATACCTTGAACGCAATCCCGATCTCCTCCCGGAGGTCACGGACATGGTGAAGCGCGGACGGCTCCGGCTGCTCGGCGGAGGAGAATCGGTGGAGGACAGTAACCTCCCCGATGGGGAAAGCCAGATCCGCAATCATCTCTATTCCCGCCTCTGGATGCGAAAGACCTTCGGCATCGAGCCGAAGCTCGCCGAGATCCCCGATATCTTCGGTCTGTCGGGCGGTCTCCCCACGCTCTTCCGCGCCCTCGGCTACCGTGGGATCCTGCAGTATCACCGGGTCTTCCCCGGGAGAAAACCGTATTTCCGCGGCGTCTCGGGCGACACCGTGCTGCTTGAGACCGCGGACGCGCTCGCCGGTGCCTTCGGCATGGGGAGCTTCGTCAAAAGCCGCGTCTGCACGGTCTGCGAGGGGAAGGGCTGCCCCGCCTGCGAGGGAAAGGGCTTCCTCTCCGTCCTCGTCCCGAAAACGCCGGGGGAGACCTTCCGTCTGACCGACGCCGTGAAAAACGCGGCGGAAAACGGTGCCGATCCCCTGCTCATCCTCTCCGGAGAGGAAAGCATGGCGCCCGCGCACACCGTCGACGCGCTGAAGCGGCTTGCCGCCGACTGCGGCGTCGGGATCCGTTTTGCGGGGCTTGAAGAGCTGGCACTCGAAAAATACGCCGCACGCCTCGCGGAAGAGCCGGCGGAGGACGAGATCGACCCACGCCCGGAAGGCAATCCGATGGGCGCGGGCTGCTATACCACGCGCATCCGTCTGAAGCAGGCGAACCGCCGCGCGGAATCCGCGCTCCGCTGCGCGGAGGTCCTGTCCGTTCTCGCCGGGAAATATCCGGCGCGCACGTTCGAGGGACTGTGGCGGCGCTTGGCGTTCACGCACTTCCACGACGCGATCACCGCGTCGCACAGCACCGACGCGGCGAAGGAACTGACGGAGACCTACCGGCAGATCACGGCATCCGCCGGGCGGCTGACCGCGCTTGCCGCGGAAATCCTCACGGAGACGATCGCTGTTCCCACGGGAGAAGGCGCGCCCTTCCTCGTATGGAACCCGCTGAATACCGACGTGAAGCACGTCCTCGTGGAAGCGCCCGTTCCGCTCGACGACGAAACGGAAGGGGGCACGGTCCTGATGCCCGACGGCTCCCGCCGCACGGTCCTCACGGTCAGGCATCCGATGGGACCCGAGCAGAAGACCGGGACCGTGACCTTCTTTGCCGACCTCCCCGCCATGGGGTACGCGCTCTTCCGCTTCCTCCCGGAACGGGTCGAACGCGAACCGGTCACGTCGCTTGAAAACGGGTATCTCCGGGTCACGCTCGGAAAAGGAAGGATCAAAGAGATCTACGATAAAAAAGCGGGACGCGTTCTTGCCGCCGCGGGGACCTTCTCTCCCTGGGTGACCGACGACGGAGGCAACCTCTGGGGCAGGATGAACGCGGTGACCTACCGGGAAAAGGCGGATCATCCGAACAACAACGAGAATATGCTTCCCTCCCGCCGCTTTTCTCTTTCGACCGAGGCGTACCGGCTGGGCACGAATCAGGTTGCCGTCCTCCGCGTGACCTACGACCGCCCGGAGCGGCGCCTGACCGATCTGGATTATACCGTGACGCTGATTCTGCCCGACGGCTCCGACCGCCTTTATGCAAGGATCAACGCCGCGTTCGACGCGCCGGATCTCAAGCTGTCGACCGCCGTCGTCCTGCCTTCCGCCCCCGCCAACGGCTGCTTCACCCGTGAAATCCCGCTCGGAGAGATCCGGCAGGGACAGACCGGGGACGTGTACGACGGGCAGCTCGGACACGCGGACGAATGGCCCGCGCTCCGCTATATCCGCGAGGGCGGGCTGATCCTCGCCAATTCCGGCACGCCGGGGCACAGCATCCGGGGCAGCAGTATCTTCGTCTCCCTTCTCCGCAATCCGACGCAGCTCATGTGCGGCTTCGGCTGTGAGGACGCGATCGATCCCACGCCCAACGAATTTCTCTATTCTCTGTCCCCGTGCCCCGACGGAGAGAGCGCGCACCTCGCGGCGTACAATGAGGGCATGGCGCTGAACACCGCGTTCCCCGCGTTCGCCGTTTCCCCGAAGGACGGCAGCCGGACCGCGCTCTCCGCTTCCCTTCTCCGTCTCCCCGCCTCTCTCCCGCTGCTGGCACTCAAGGGAGCGGAAAACGGGCAGGGGACCGTCGTGCGGTATCTCGGTTCCGTCTCTCCCTCCGTCCTTTCCTTCCCCGCCCCCGTCACGCCGCTCACGGTGCTTGAGGACCCGTCCGGTCAGCCCGCAAAGGAGCATGGGGTCGGGAAGTACGGTATCGCCTCTTTCCTGCTCCCTTGACCGACTGGTCTTAACCGACCGGTCGTCCTGACCTACCGGCGTCTGTTTGCGTTTGATCAAAAAAAGGCCGTGCTGCCCCGTTTTGAGGCGGCACGGTTTTTGTGAAACGATATTTCGTTCCTTTATCCGTTTTCAGGCACGATACGCAGGATCCACTTTCCGCTCGCGACGAAGGTGATGCCGAGCACGTCCTTGATCAGCCCGGAAAGCTGGACGATCAGATAAATCGGCAGGATCCCGAGGGAGGTAAAGGCGGTCAGCGCCCACGCGATCGGGAGGTTCACGACCCACACGAAGCAGGAATCGAAGAGGAAGGTGATGAACGCCTGCCCGCCGGAGCGGAGGGTGAAATAACTCGCGTGCGCGATCGCGTCGATCGGCATGACGAGCGCGGTGATCTTCATGAGGCTTGCCGCCATCCCGCGGATCTCCTCCGTGGCGTTGTACGCCTGCGGGATCAGGCCTGCCGCAAGGAAGAACAGCGCTCCGACCGCGGCACTGACCACCGTCGAGAAGAAGATCAGGCGGAACGCGGTCTCCTTCGCGTCGTCGGTCTCCCCTGCCCCGAGCTTCTGCCCGAGGATGATGCCGTCCGCGACGCCGACCGCCATGAACGCGGTGGAAAAGACGTTGAAAAAGGTCTGGCAGATATTGTTCGCCGACACGACGTCAAGGCTGACCGACGAATAACAGCGGTTGACGAGCGCGATCCCCGCCGCCCACATGGTCTCGTTGATCATCAGCGGCAGTCCCTTGGTGAGGATCTTTTTGATCAGGGAGCCGGGCACGCGCAGGGAGCGGAACGCCCCGACGATAAAGGGATACTTTGCCGTATGCGCGCCGGTCTTGAAAGCAACGACCGCCAGTTCGACGAAGCGGGAGATCACGGTCGCGATCGCCGCGCCGCGCACACCGAGCGCCGGGAAGCCGAGATACCCGAAGATCAGCACGGTATTGAGTCCGAGGTTCACGAGAACGGCAATGATGCCCGCCGTCATCGGCAGGAAGGTCTCCCCCGTCTCGCGCAGGGTCGAGGAATAGCACTGCACGAGCGTATAAGGCAGCATCCCGATCAGCATGATCCCGAGATACTCCTTTGCCGACGCAAGGGATGCCAGCGCGTCGGTCAGGTCTCCCTCGCCCTTCAGATACGCCCCGATCAGAAAATCATCCGCAAACAGGAACAGCAGGATACAGACCGCCGTCAGCCCGGTGCAGAAAACGAGCTTGAACCGGAATGTATCCCGCACGCCCCGGTGATCGTCGTTCCCGGCGAACTGCGCGCCGAAGATCCCGGCGCCCGAGACCGCGCCGAAAATGCATAGATTGAACACGAACAAAAGCTGGTTGGCAACGGCAACGCCGGTCATTTCCACACTGCCGATCCGCCCGACCATGATGTTGTCGAGCATATTGACGAAATTCGTGATCCCGTTCTGGACCATAATGGGAAGCGCGAGCAGAATCACCCTGCGGTAAAACGCCCTGTCCCCGATCAGTTTTCCAAGCATAGTCTTCTCCGAAAAAAATCATTTCGTTGATTGTAACATAAATCCAGCCGTTTGGCAAGCCCCACCGCAAAAAAAGAGCGGTTTCCCCGGAAAACGTCACCGTTCGCCGCCGTTCCCTTTTTTGCCGAAATGAAGCGGGCTTTTTTCTTTCTTTCAGATTTCCATCATTCCGGCGGGAAAGAATGCGAAAACAAGTTTTTTATGCAAATAAGAAAAAAACTCTTGCATTTTCCGGAAAAGAGGTATATAATAAATCTGTTCGATTTTTATCAATTCGTAAAGGAGTATCTCATTATGAACGCTTACGTTGAAAGTGTCATCGCCAACGTCAAGGCGAAGCACAAGGATGAACCCGAATTCATCCAGACCGTCGAAGAGGTCCTCTCTTCCCTCTCCCCCGTGATCGACGCCCATCCCGAGTACGTCGAGGCCGATCTGCTGAACCGCATGGTCGAGCCCGAAAGAATGATCTCCTTCCGCGTCGTCTGGACGGACGACAACGGCAAGGTCCACACCAACACCGGTTACCGCTGCCAGTACAACGGCGCGATCGGTCCGTACAAGGGCGGTCTCCGCTTCCATCCCACCGTTTACCCCGGCATCATCAAATTCCTCGGCTTCGAGCAGACCTTCAAGAACTCCCTGACCGGTCTTCCGATCGGCGGCGCGAAGGGCGGCTCCGACTTTGATCCCGCAGGCAAGTCCAACGCCGAGATCATGCGTTTCTGCCAGAGCTTCATGACCGCGCTTTACCGCTATATCGGGCCCGATATCGACGTTCCCGCCGGTGACATCGGCGTCGGCGGCAGAGAGATCGGCTATCTGTACGGTCAGTACCGCCGTCTGAAGGGCGTCTGGGAAAACGGCGTCCTCACCGGTAAGGGTCTGAGCTACGGCGGCTCCCTCGTCCGTCCCGAAGCGACCGGTTACGGCGCGATCTACTACCTCTGCGAGGTCCTGAAGCACGAAGGCGAGGACATCAAGGACAAGACCATCGCGATCTCCGGCTTCGGCAACGTCGCGTGGGGTATCTGCAAGAAGGCAGCCCAGCTCGGTGCCAAGGTCGTCACTCTGTCCGGTCCCGACGGCTATATCTACGATCCCGACGGTGTCGCCACCGAAGAGAAGATCAACTATATGCTGGAAATGCGTTCCTCCAACCGCAACCGCGCGCAGGACTACGCCGACAAGTTCGGCGTGCAGTTCTTCCCGGGTGAAAAGCCGTGGGGCGTCAAGGCGGACGTCATCATGCCCGCAGCGACCCAGAACGACGTGAAGATGGATTCCGCCGAAAAGATCGCCGCGAACGGCATCAAGTATTATATCGAAGTCGCAAATATGCCCACCACCAACGACGCGCTCCGCTTCCTGATGGAGCAGAAGGGCATGATCGTCGCTCCCTCCAAGGCAGTCAACGCGGGCGGCGTCGGCGTTTCCGCGCTCGAAATGGCGCAGAACTCCGAGCGGCTGGTCTGGTCCGCGGAGCAGGTCGACGAAGAGCTGCACAAGATGATGAAGAACATCGTCCGCGTCTCCGAAGAGGCTGCCGCGGAATACGGCCTCGGCTACAACCTCGTTGCCGGCGCAAACATCGCGGGCTTCAAGAAGGTCGCGACCGCGATGATGGAACAGGGTCTGTTCTGATATCCTGATCTCAACCTATCAAAAACGGGACACCGCTCGGTGCCCCGTTTTTTATTATTGATAAAAGGCTCTTCGCTCTTTACCGGAAACAGATATCCCCGGTCGAGGTCCTGATCTCGCAGGTGCCGCCGGGACGGGAATCCGGGACGGTAATCGTTCCGGTGGAGGTTTTGGCGGTATAGATCTTGTCGGTCAGAAGCGTACCCGTGATACTCCCGGTCGTGGTCTTCAGCATGAGCGCAGGAGCGTCCGAATCGACGAGCTTCACGTCACCCGTGCTTCTTTCCACCGTGATCGTTTCCGTCGCGGTCACGTTTTTCAGCGTAATATCCCCGGTGCTTCCGTCCGATTCAAAGACCGCACAGGTCAGGTCCTGCACCTCGGTCTCCCCGGTCGTCACGGTGATCTTCACCGTATTTTCGCAGGTCACTTCGGACAGTTTGATCTCTCCCGTGGTGACCGAAAGCTCGATCTCTTTTGCCGTGATCCCGTCAAGCGTGATATCTCCCGTCGTGGAAGCGACCTTCAGTGCGCCCGAAACGGGCGCGTTCACCGTCGTATCCCCGGTCGTGAACGAGATATCCGCGCTTTCCAGACGGAAGTCCGGGGGGAGCAGGACCGAACCGGTTGCGCCCCTGACCGTCAGCGCCCCGTACTCGCTTTCCGGCAGATACACCGTCACCTTCGGTTCCTTCACCGAGATCCCGACGTGATCGAACCATTTCCTTTCGTCGTTCGACGTGACGGAAAGCGTTCCGTCCGAAACCGTGACGGTATGCGGCTCGTCTTCGCGCTCATATACGACGACGCGGCATTTTTCCCCTTCCGCCGGAGCAAAAACCACGTCCGCTTCGGTCACCGTGATCGTAATATCGCGGAACGTCTCCCCGAACTCGTATTCGGCGGTCTTGAAATTCCCGGTGTCAAGTGCCGTAAAGTTCCAGTGATTTTCCGTCATCGCGGCGGCAAAGAGGGCAAGACCTATCACCGCGAGGACGACGCCGACCAGGATCCATATTTTCGTTTTCATCTGGATGCCTCCTTTTTCAGAAACGCTTTTTTGATACCGATGATCACCTTTTTCGTCAGGACGAAGATACCCTTCGTCACCGCTTTACACCCGAAGAAGGCAAAGACCGCAACCCCGGCGGAAAACAGTCCCGTACCGATCAGCGCGAGTCCGGTCATTCTCTTCCCGCTGACGGCGAGCCCGATCCCCGCCGCGACGCACGCAAGACCGCAGGCGGCAAGCGAGACGAAGACCGCCCAAAGGCAGATGATGATCGCCCAGAACGCGGCGAACAGCGCGAAGAGCACGGCAAACGCCGCGATCAGCAGCGGGATCCAGAGCGGCGCGCCGAGGATCAGCAGCGCGATCTCAAGTCCGGTCATCCGCCTTTTCGGCTTGATCTTTTCCTTCACCAGCTTCGTGAGCGGCGTCTCCTCCGCGATCTGCGCGATCACGTTTCCGACCGGACCGATCGCGTTCACGGCTTCCTCTTCGGTCAGCCCCTCCTCCGTCCGGTCGTCGATCATTTCGGCGTAGAAGCTCACGCGCTCTTCGATATCCTTCTCCGGCAGTCCCGCAAGCCCGAGGCGGAGCGCCGACAGAAATTCAGTTTTCGTCATTTCCCGTTTCCTCCTTCGTGACGAATCGGTAAATAGCCATCATTTCCTTCCATTCCTCGCGAAATTCCGCGATCCGCCCGAGCCCTTTTTCAGTGATGCGGTAATATTTCCGCAGTCTGCCGTCGTGCTCGGCGGTGCGGACGGTCAGCATTTCCGCCGTTTCCAGCCGTTTCAGAATGGTATATAGTGTGGATTCGGAAAGCTCCAGATACGGCTTCATGTCTTTGATGATCCGGTAGCCGTAGGACTCCCCGTCCTTGATCGCGGCAAGGACGCTGACGTCGAGCATTCCGCGCTTCAGCTGTATATCCATACAATACCTCCCTTTGTGTAATACATCATATCACGAAGTATTGATTTTGTCAAGGGAAATAAAGAAAAAACCGGCGTCTTTTTTTCATAAGATGCCGGTTGATACGTTTACGGGTCCATTTCCGCCTCACGCTCTTTTTCGCGGATCAACTTTTCTCTTTCTTCCTCGGTAAGACACTGATCGTCCTGTGATCTCTGATCCTCGATGATCATCGCCCTTTCCTCCTCGGTCGGAGCAATGAAGGTGCCGTCGGACCGGATATAGGGACAGAAGGGAACGGGCTCGGTGTTGAAAACGGGGTCCTTGATGATACCGAAAAAGTCGATGCCCTCTTCTTTATGGTCATCGCTTTCGCGGAAGAAGCTGAGAAACAGCGTATTCTCCTCCGAGAGATACCGGAAGGAAAATCCCACGTTCCCGGCTGCCGCGAGCTCGGCGGCGAAATCCGGGGAAACGGCGGTCTCGTAGGTCTCAAGGGTGGCGACGTTCAGGCAGGTCGCGGTCCCCTTTTCGGAAGAATACGCGAAAGCGAATCCGCCGTTATCGCTCACGCAGACCGCGTCGCCCGAAAGGATGACCTCGGGCGCGCTCCCGTCAAAGAGGTGCGTTCTCGTCAGGACGCCGTCGGTCACGGTCAGCGCGTAGTATTCGTGCGCCATCAGTCCGGTCCTTCCGCTTTTCACCTCAGCGGTGATCTCTTCTCCCTGACGGATCAGATCGTAAGCACGGTATTCCCCGTCCTTTTCCATGATGACGACGGTATCGTCTTTCGCAAAGCGGACGAAATTGCCCTCCAGAAGGATCCCTTTCCCACCGTCCAGCAGAGAGAAGAACCATTGGTCGCCCTCGTGCGGATAATACCCGCGGTGATCCTGAAACGTCGCGGGATCGATCCGGAAGGACTTTTTCCCGTCCAGATAGGCACGGTACCAGACCGTTGCCCCCGTGGGAGAGAGCCGACCCGCCGTGGACGCCGCCGTGTCACCGTAATATCCGTCGCCGGAATCGAAACCGTAACACAGGGAATCCCCGGTCTCAAGATCGAAAACGCCGACGCAGTCGCCGAGATAACAGAAGTGCTGCAGCGGATAATCCTCGTCGAACACGAAATCGCCCGGATGAAGCGGGTGATCTTTTACCGTTCCGCTCATCCCGGCAGCGTTCGTATAAGAAACGGTCAGATATCTGCCGTCCGGCGAAAAAACGAACTCGGGTTCTCCGGCGAAGGAAGTGATCGTACCCTGAAGAATGTTCCTTCTGTCAGGCGGCAGAAGTCCGAACGAATCGGTCTTCAGATCGTACCGGAAGATCCCGTGTCCGCCCGCGCGGGAACGGAGCTGATAGATCACGGTGCCGTGAACGGTATCGGTCGCGAAAACGTGGAGCCACGCCGGAAGATAGAAGCCGTTTTCCATATCCGTGATCATGGCATCCCGCCAAGCGAGGACCGCACGGTCAAACAGATCGAGCAGTTCGGTATCGGTCATGCCGCAGTAATACGGGTCCCTTCTTTTCCTCGAAAAATCGAGCCCTGCCTGCTCTCCCGTTTTTCCGGTATATTCCCCGTAGGTCTTGCCTTCGTCTAATGCCTTCAGAAAATCGGTAACGTAGGCGTGGAAGGCGCTTTCCTTCGCAGGCTCAATTTCCGCATCCGGGAACCAGTCGTTCGTCCGGAGGTGTTCCAGCAGGTCCGCACGGAAATACTCGGTTCTCGTCAGATCGTCACCGAGAACGCGCTCGGTCAGGTTCACGTTCGTTCCGGTTTCGAGATCGTAGATGACGGTTTCGGCGCCCTGCTCGTAGAGGATATAGCGATCGGCGATCAGCGACTCGATGCGGATCGAGGTATCGAGCGGGACGGTGACGGAAAACACCTCGGCGCCCGCTTCCGGAGACGTTTCACTTTCGGTCACGGCGTCGGTTTCCGCTTCCGTTTCCGGCACGGTCACCTCGGGGAGCGGCGCAGGTTCGTCAAGAGCGAAGGACAGATAGCGTTTTTCCTCCGCTTTCACCTCGGTCGGCGCGGAATGCCCGACGGTCACGATGCGGAAGCCGTCCATCTCCCACGGATTGGTCAGATAACGTTCAAATCGATTCCTCCCGATCCCGGAAAGAACCGGAGGCAGAACGGCAAGCAGGATCGCCGCCGCGAGGCCGCCCGCGATCCAAGGGATCGCTTTGATTTTTTTCTTTTGCTTCGGTTCAGCTTCCTCGATCAGCGCGGGATCGATCCTTCCCAGTGCGTCAAGCAGATCGGTTTTTTTCATCGTTCTTTCTTCGGGTCGGTCAGAGACCGAAGCCCTCCTCCTTCAAAAAGGTTTCCAGTTTCTTACGGGTGCGGCTGAGCAGCATGGAAACGGCGTTTTCCTTCATCCCGAGAGAGGAAGCGATCTCCCCCACGGACGCCATATACCAATACCGTCCGACGAAAGCGACGCGCGTCTTTTTCGGAAGGGAGCGGAGGAAGCGGTTGAGCGCCTCGGTCAGCGCCACCGTGTCCGCGGGATCGGAAGCGCTTCCGTCCGTCAGACACTCGGCAAGCTCGTCGATCGCGAGGGTCGCGCCCGACGCCCGCTTTCCGGCTCTCGCCTTTTCAAGGCGGTTGAGCGAAATGCCCCGGCAGAGCATCCCGAGATAGGACTTGAACGACGCCGGGACCGGCGGGATCGTGTTCCACGCCTTCAGCCACCTATCGTTCACCGCTTCTTCTGCGTCCGATGCGTCGCCGAGGG
>JAZLIW010000197.1:0-22247 GCA_045617585.1 Eubacteriales bacterium | reverse complement strand
GGTAAGGATTTTGCGTATCCTTTCCGAAGGGCGGCTTTGCGTTGGGATTTTCGGTCGGAGGGGAACCGTCATTCGACGCCGTGCGTCAGAAGATTGACGCCCATGTTTGCGATATCGGTGTTCACGTAATAGAAGACGTTGTCGGCTCCAGTGAAGTACAGCAGATTGTTTGTCGGGGAGATGAGGTTCACGCCCGAAAGATCGACATTCCCGTTCATGACGAAGACCTTCTCGAAGATCCGCGCGGGCTCGCAGTTGACGAGCGTCAGGCTCGCGTTCTTTGCCTCCATGTAATGGTTCGCGCCGTAATGGAAGCAGTTGTCGAGCAGGATCTTTTCGCTGTCCGTGATCTTGAAAAGGGAAAGATTCGGACGGATGTGGTTGTCGATGACGTGATAGACCTGCGCTCCGTCGATCATCCAATCGGCGGCGAGGTACTTTTTATAGTTCTTTGCGTTCGCGCCGAGCGTCTGATAGGTGCCGTTGGTATGGACGCGGGAGACCGTCCCGTTCACGGAGGAGGAGATACGGACCCCGACGTCGTAGACAGACATCAGCAGGCGGTCGATCAGGAACCCGTCACAGTCGTCGGCGGCGACACAGCGGGAGACCGCGACGCCGCAGAGGTTGAGCACCGAAAGATTCTTGCCGTTCAGACGGACGAAGAATGCGTATTTCGCGTGGACCTGATCCGGGTCGAGGTCAGCCTTGATCCCGTTCTCGGGATAGAAGACCGTGATCCCGTTCAGACCCGCGTTGCTTCCGCGGAAGGTGATCGCGGCGGGATCGTCCTCCGTCATGTCTTTGCCGTAGGTGCAGAGGATGACGGTGCCGCGGAAATCGTCCGAACTCTTGACCGGGTTCATCGAACAGCCCGCGATCAGGACGTCGGAAGGAACGGTGACCGGCTTTTCAAGGCGGTAAACGCCGGCGGGGAGGTAGACCACGCCGCCGCCGTCCTTCGCGGCCGTGTCGATCGTGCTCTGCAGCGCCGCGGAGATATCCGCTTTCCCGTCCGAAGCCGCACCGTGATCCATGACGTTATAGACCTGATTCCGTACCGTGGGGAAGGGATAGGAGGCGGGAGCGCGGTAGGTCGACGCACCGACGAACTCGGGCGTGAGGATCTTCGTCTGTTCTCCGGTCCCGGAGGAGGTCTCGACGTTCATCAGCCAGAGGAAGGGCCATTCCTGCGGGGTCGCCGCGTTTTTGCCGTCCGTTTTGTTGAGGACGGGCGTCTCCGCGCTGATCTCGCCGTTTGCGATCTGCAGTCCGTAACGCGTGTCAAGACCGTACAGCTCCATGCCAACCTTGGCGTTTTTGATCCGCAGATCGTAGAAGCTGCCGGAAAAACCGGCGCGGGTCATTTCCCGGTTGTAGATCCCGGTCGTGAAGCCGTCGAGCAGGATCCGCTCGTAGGTGTCGCGGTCACAGTCGCCGACGTACATACCGACCGACTTTGCCTCGGTCATCACCTTCCGGATCGCGTCCTCCGAGGGGGAACCGAAGGTCGCTCCGGCGCCAGACCAATAGGTCGGTGAGAAATACAGATCGGTAAAGACGCAGATATCCGCATGCTGATCGAAGCGGAGCGCGGTATGCAGGGCGCAGCCGCGCACGTCGTCAAGGGTGATCATGCCCTCGGGCTTCGTGCCGCTGTCGATGCAGTCCCAGCTGTTGACGAAATAGCAGCCGCGCACCGTCCACGTATCGTGCGCCTGACAGAGGACGGTCGCCGGGTATTCGGTCGGCTTGTTCAGGTCCTGGCCTGCATAGAAGACCGTGATACCCTCAAGAGCGGAGGCGGCGTTCAGCGTGAAAAGATTTTTCGTGCGGACCGATTTGGTGTCGGTCACGAGAAGAACGGTGCCTTTTTCGGGATCCTCCGCACGGTCGCCGCGCAGCGTGACGTTCGACGGGATCTCAAAGACCGTATTGATCTTATAGTGTCCGGCGGGGAGATAGACGGTCCCGCCGCCGAGCCCGTCGACCACAGAGATCGCGTCCTTCAGGAGCAGGCTGATATCGATCCTCCCGGTCGGGTCCGCGAAGAAGGGAGCGGCGGAGAGATCGACCGCGTAAACGAAGGTGCCGCGGTATCCGTCGGCAGCACCGGGGACATATTTTTCGTAGGATGTGCAGATCTTTTCCGCGGGCAGTTCTTTCGCTTCGCCGAAGACGTATTCCCGCAGGAAGTAACGGACCGCTGCCGCGATCCCTTCGTCGTCCCCGCCGGTCAGGACGATGCGGTCCTCTGACGCCGAGACGTAATACCATTTTTTGTTTCCGGGGAAGGCGGCAGCTCCTTCCTCCATGGCAGCGGCGCTGCACGGATCGTCGGTCTGACCGATCAGGATCTTCTTTTCGGCGGTATCGGCGGCGCCGTTTTCAAGAAACAGATCGGCGTAGTATTCGGACAGCGCTTTTCCCGTTACCGGCATCCACTCGGAAACGGAGAATTTTTTCGTTTCGTCGGCCTTCGGCTCCGGCTCGCTTTCTCCGTCGCAGGAGGAAAGCGCGACGGTCCCGGTCAGGAGAAGCAGTCCGAACAGTTTCCAGAAAGGTTTCATACGTTCACCTCTTCATCGTTTTTTCGATTATAACACAGATCACTTTCAATTGCAAGAGTTCGTCGCTTTTCTATTGACAAATTTGCCGGTACAAGGTATGATAAGAAAAAGGAGTCCGATATGAAAACACTGTATCTGATCGGCGGCGCGATGGGGGTCGGCAAGACGACAGTCTGCCGCGAACTGCAGAAGCGCCTGCCCGCGAATATCTTTCTCGACGGGGACTGGTGTCTCCGGCTGACGCCCTTCACGGTGACAGAGGAGACGAAAAGAGCGATCATGGATCATATCGTTTTCCTGCTGAACGGAGATATCCATCTCGCTGCGGCGGAAAACGTGATCTTTTCCTGGGTCATGCATCGGCAGGAGATCCTCGACGAGCTTCGCGGAAGGCTGAAAAGCGCGGGTGTCAAGGTCGTATCCGTTTCTCTCGTCTGTTCGGAGGAGACGCTGCGCGCCCGTCTGCAAAAGGACGTTGACGCAGGGGTAAGGACGGCGGACGTCATCGGACGGAGCCTGTCTTATCTGCCGCTATATGAAAAACTGGATACGGTCAAGGTCCCGACCGACGGAAAAACGCCGGGCGAGATCGCCGACAGGCTGATCCGGATCGCTGACGGGATCGTTCCCCCGCCTACCCTGGTCTCCGCGGCGCTGATCCGGGACGGAAAGGGAAGATTCATGATCTGCCGCCGCCCCGCGCACAAAAAGCGCGGACTTCTGTGGGAATTCGTCGGCGGCAAGGCGGAGGCGGGAGAAACGCCGGAGGAGGCGCTGATCCGTGAGACGAGAGAAGAGCTCGGCGTGACGGTGAAGCCGCTCGGTCTCTTTACCGAGGTGCTTCACGTTTATCCCGATCTGACGGTGCGGCTGATGGTTTTCAACGCCGTCATCACGGAAGGGACGCCCGTCCTTTACGAACACTGCGACCTGAAATGGATCACCCCGGAAGAGATCGGACAGTACGAATTCTGTCCGGCGGATACCGGGATCCTTGCGCTGATCCGCGAGCGCTTCGCGGACGGAAACCTTGAAAGTGAAACCGAATGAAAGGAAATACCGTTATGATGAAAAGAACCGTTCCCGCATTGCTTCTGCTCCTTGCCCTCGTACTGCCGCTCCTCGCGGCAGGCTGTGACGGCGGAAGCACCGGAGGAAAAGAAACGACCCCCGCGGAAAAAATGCTGGTCCTCGCGGAAAACGGAGAAACACCGTATTATATCATCCGTTCCGAAACCGCAATCTCATCCGATCCCGGCGTCAAGGGGGCGACCTCCGTGGTCGCCGCGTTCCGCGGGAACGGCTTCGAGCTCCCGATCCGGACCGACTGGGAAGGTCCCGGCGGCAATCCGGTCGAGGAAAAAGAGATCCTCGTCGGTGAGACCAACCGTCCCGAGACCGCCGCGGTCATGGCGACCCTGACCGGGAATCAGTTTACTGTCCGCGTCGTAGGAAGCAAGCTCGTCATTCTCGGCACGAGCCCGGTCGGGACGAAGCTTGCCGCGGATTATTTCATTGAAAACTACGTACTTGGGAAAACGAAGATCGAAGTGCCCGAAAATCTGAATTACGTGGAGGAATATGAGATGTTCTACCGTATATCGGCGCCGTCCGCTTCCGGCAAAGACAAATTCGACCAGATGATGCTCATGGCGAACCTGCAGGGCATCATGAACCGTGAGTCCAAGTCCAAGATTTACGTGGACGGGGACGGCGCCTCCGCCGAATGGTTCAAGAAGATGACCACGGGCGGCAGATGGCTCGAAGGGAAGGAATTCGAGACGCTGAAGAGCCTCGGTGAGCTGATCGCTCTCGCGAAGCCCTACGTGAAAAAGGTCGTGATCTGGGATCCCGACGTCCCCGCCTCCTTCAACGCGGCAGGCACCGCGGCAGGCTGTGAGGACGGCGTCGTCCTCTCGCCCGAGATGTACGAGCAGTGGAAGAACGAATTCGAAGGGCTGGACGTCATCGACCTGCGCGGGATGTTCACCGGCAGCGAAACGGGGAGCGCGAAGAACGACGCGTACCGCTGGGCGATCCGCGAATACCTGGCGAAGGGACTTTGCTCCCGCGACTTCATTTGCTATTATTTCGATTCCGCCTATACGAGAGACAACGGCGACTGGGCGTACGTCTGTCTGCGCGACTGGGCGATCTATAACCGGGCGTTTATCTTTGACCTCTCACCGTGGGGAGACGAGGCGCCGCTCGACGATCCCGACCAGCCGATCGGGACCGACCTCGAGACGATGAAACTCATGCTCCAGACGCAGAAGGACCTCCTGAAGGGAAGAGAGACCTTTGAGGTCTGCGGCTTCTTCACCTTCTCCAAGTACAGCCGCTGGGATATCAACACGACGTCGAAGCACGAGACGGTCCCCACCGAGTGGGAGACCGTGTACGTGATCTCCGAATACGGCGCGTATCAGAACACGGCAACGGAATTCTGCTGGAATCAATCCCTGCACTCCCAGTATGAGATCGGGGAGCTGAAGAACAACCGCCCCGCGGAGATGATGGAATATCAGAACAACAAGGTCTATCTCTCCTTCTTCATGGCGGATTACGATTCCGCGTTCCCGCTCTACAATTATCTCCAGTCGCACTGGGCAGATCCCAACCGCGGCAAGTATCCGCTCTGCTGGGGCATCAACCCGACACTGCTCGATACCTATCCGGACGTGATCTCCTATTATTACGAGACGAAGACGAGCAATGACTATTTCGGCTCCGACGCCTCTGCCGCCGGGTATTTCAATCCCTCCCGCGTGCCGGACGATTTCTGGGACGTCATGACGGCGCATAACAAGGAATACTTCGGCAAGATGGACCTCACGGTCGCGCCGATGATCCTCGACTGGAAGGCACTCGGCGACGACGCACTCGACGCGTTCAGCGAATTCGCGCCCGACGGGATCTCCACGATCATTATGGACTTGCACGGCAACGGCGGAAAGCAGGCAAAACCGTTCGTCTACAACGGCTTCATGACCTGCGATGAGCTCTGGAACGGCTTTGATACCTCCTCGGTCGAGGCGGCGGTCAATTCCCTGAACCGCGCGATCGCAAAGCCGAACACCAAGACCTCCTCCTTCCTCCTCGTCCGTGCGGTCTGGGTCAGCCCGACCTTCATCAGCGACGTGATCGACGCCTATCGCGCCGCCAACCCGAATCTTGACGTCGAGGTCGTCGATATCTATAACTATTATGACCTGAGGAAACAGTCGCTTATCGGCTGATTTCCGTGTATCCGAATCAAACGAAAGACTTCACGTTCGCTTCTTTTGAGGTTCAGGACAGTCCTGCACATGGCAGGACTGTGCCGGCATCCGATCCGGCTGAAAGAAAACGATATGAAGAAAAAACTTCTTTCCTTATTGCTTCTTGCCGTCACGCTCCTTCCCGCCGCGGTGTCGTTCGGATGCCGTAAAACCGAAACGCCCTCCGTACCGAAGGAGGAAATGCTTCTGATCGCTGAAAACGGAGTAACCGATTATACGGTCATCCGACCGGATTTTGCCGAACCGAATGATCCCGGTATCAAGGGAATGACGGGTCTCGTTGCGTCTTTGAGAGAGCTCGGCTATACCGTTCCCATGGTAACGGACTGGACCGGAGAGGGCGGTACGCCGATCGGTGACAGAGAGATCCTTGTAGGAAAGACCAATCGTCCCGAAACCGCCGAGGTCCTGTCGTCCCTGAGCGGAAACCAATTCGCCGTACGCGTGATCGGTGAAAAGATCGTGATCGTCGGTGCGAATCCGCTCGGTACGAAAAGGGCGGCGGAATGGTTCACGGCGAATTATATCACGGGAAAGACAAGAATCGAGGTCCCGAAGGACCTGAATTATTCGGAGGAATACGGAATGTATTATCGCATCGCGGCGCCGTCCGCGTCCGGACGGGATAAATTCGATCAGACGACCCTGATAGCGAATCTGCAGGGGATCGTTAACCGGGATTCCAAATCCCGCGTGTATATCGTGGGTGACGCAAGATCCGATGCCTGGCTGAAAACGCTGAGCGAGGAAGGGCAGTGGCTTGCGGATAAAGAATTCACACAGCTGAAGAATCCGGAAGAACTGTTTGAGCTTGCGAGACCTTACGTGAAAAAGGTCATCATCTGGGACCCGGACGTTCCGGCGTCCTATAACGTCGCGGGTACCGCAGCGGGATGTGAGAACGGCGTTGTCGTTTCTCCCGAACTGTACGCAAAATGGGAAAAAACGTTTGAGGGACTGGAAGTGCTCGATCTGCGCGGATTGTTTACCGGAAGCGAAACGGGCAGCGCGAAAAACGACGCTTACCGCTGGGCGATCAGAGAGTATCTTGAAAAAGGTCTGTGCTCCCGTGATTTCATGTGCTATTATTTCGATTCCGCTCTTGCCAGAGAATCCGGAGATCTCTCCTACGTCTGTCTGCGCGACTGGGCGATCTATAATCGTGCTTTCATCTTTGATCTTTCTCCCTGGGGCGACGAGGCTCCTTACGACGACCCCGATCAGCCGCTCGGTACCGATCTTGAAACGATGCGTCTGATGCTTTCGGTACAGCGCGATCTCCTGAAAGGAGAAAAGCCCTTTGAGGTCTGCGGCTTCTTCCAGTTTGAAAAGTACAGTCACTGGAGCTTCAACACGAAGTCGAAGCACGATCCCGTTCCCACCGAGTGGGAGACCGTATATGTGATCTCCGAGTACGGTGCGTATCAGAATACCGTGACCCATATGTGCTGGAACCAGAGCTTCCATTCCCAATACGAATACGGAAAGCTTGAGAACAACCGCCCCGATGAGATGATGGATTATGAGAACAACAAGGTCTATCTCTCCTTCTTCATGGCGGATTACGATTCCTCACTGCCGCTTTACGATTATCTTCCCGCGCATTGGGCCGATGAAAACCGCGGCAAGTACCCTTTGTGCTGGGGCATTGATCCGACCCTGCTTGATACCTATCCCGATCTGATCTCCTATTATTACGGCAGCAAGACGCCGAACGATTATTTTGCCTCCGACGCATCTGCTGCAGGCTACTTTAATCCCTCACGCGTGCCGGACGACTACTGGAACATGATGATCGCGCACAACAAGGATTACTTTTCCAGGATGGACCTTTCCGTCGCACCGATGGTCCTTGACTGGGAGGCACTGGATGACGACGCACTTGACGCTTTCAGCGAATTCGCGCCCGACGGGCTCTCCACGATCATCATTGACTTCCACGGCAACGGCGGAAAGCAGGCAAAGCCCTTCGTCTATAACGGCTTTATGACCTGTGACGAACTCTGGAACGATTTTGACACCTCTTCCGTCGAGGCGGCGGTCAATTCCCTGAACCGGAAGATCGAAAAACCTTCCGGCAGGACGTCCTCTTTCCTCCTCGTCCGTGCGGTCTGGGTCAGCCCGACCTTCATCAGCGACGTGATCGAGGCGTACCGCGCCGCCAATCCGGATCTTGATATCGAGGTGGTCGATATCTATAACTATTACGACTTAAGAAGACAGTCGCTTGAATAATTCATAAAACGAAATCGGTACGGGACAGCCGGGGAAGTACGACGGCTGTCCCGTATTGACATTCTGCACGAAAAAAGTGACAGTATGTTGTGATATTCGTAGAAGTTAAAAAAAGTGTGGCATTTTGACGCGAATCATGGTATAATAAACTGATTCCAAGTGTATCCCAAAGGAGGAAACCGCATGGATAAGAAACCGAATAACGACGCGCTTTTTGCCAAGATCTTCTTCACCGTCGTTATCTTTGCGCTTCTGGTCCTCCCCGCCGCGCTGACGCTTATCGTCGGGCCCGATAACACGGCCATGGAGAGCGAATCCGCGACGAGGATCGAGAAGTTTTCGGCACAAACCTGGCTGGACGGAAGTTTTCAGAGCAACTTTGAGGCGTGGTTCTCCGCGCACTATCCGCTCCGCTCCGGGATCGTCAAGTCCTACCGTCAGTTCAAGTATGACTTTGAGAATACGAAGCCGGTCATCGGGATGATGAATTTCATCAGCGGCAAGCTGTTCAAAAAGAACGAGCCGAAGAAGCCGCCGGTCGTAACGGATCCGCCGATCATCCGCCCCGTCGGGACGGACGAGCACGGGGAAACGATCCTTCCCGAGACCCAGCGCAGTCAGATCGATATCTACCTTGATCCGGATAATATCTATTCCGATATCAACTTCGACCAGATGTCGGAGGAAATCTACGATATCGACGGTTTCCACGGCAACAACGCCGTCTACGTCGGAAAAAACGGCTACCTCTTTGAGGCGGCGTACATGAACGAGTATATGGGCTACGGCGAACCGTATACCTCCGTGACCGACGAGGGCATGATGCGCAACATCGAGGAACTGGAGTATATCCAGGACGAACTGGAGAAGCGCGGCATCACGATGCTCTACGTCATTTCCTCGAGCAAGGCGGACCAGTACGCCGATTACATCCCCGACTGGTACAAGGACGCGAACATCCCCGCGAAGGACTACGTCCGTCCGATCTACCGTTACCGTGAGATGCTGGCAAACAGCCGTATCAATTATCTCGACAGCTCCGAGTATTACAAGCAGATCGGTCTGCTCGTCACCTTCCCGAAGAACGGGATCCACTGGAACGCACTTGCAGCATTCGAGTCCACGGCGGAACTGCTCCGGATGTACGAGAACCTGACCGGTGACCGCATCACCCGCCTGAAGGCGACCGGCGTCAATTATTCCAAGACTCCCTGGACGCAGGGCAACAGCGAGGTCGACGTCTTCAACATTCTTTACGGCGCGGTGCAGTCCGATATCAAGGTCGTTGACAACTGGTATTACGCGCCGATCGTCGACGTGGATGCGGAGGGCGCAAGGAAACTGAACATCCTGATCCAGGGCGGCTCCTTCACCCATTCGATCGTCTGGAACGTCAACGCCTATCAGGTCGGCAATATCACGCAGATCTATTATAACGGCTTCAATTCTCACAGCCCGTGGGTCGAAGGACCGGACGCGTGGGAATACTGGCTGGAGGGAAGGGACCTTGTGATCTTCGAGGCGACCGAACAGCAGATCCGCGGCGGTCATGCCGACGGGATGGACTGGGCGACCGCTTCTGCCGACGGGAACCTCGGGCATAACGCGGTTTACGATTCGCTTTATCAGTATCTTAAAGATAACGAAGGGCTTTATTGAGCTGAGGAAAGGAAGGAAAAAGTCTTATGATATTCAGTTCCACCCTGTTCCTGTTTCTTTTCCTGCCGGTGACCCTTCTGATCTATTACCTGATCCCGCAGAAGTATATCGGCGCGCGCAACGTAGAGCTGCTGATCATGTCCCTGATCTTCTACGCGTGGGGCGAGCCGAAGAACGTGCTTCTCATGCTCCTCTCGATCGCGCTCAACTACGTCTTCGGTCTGCTGCTGAAGATCTTTGAAGAGAAAAAGGGAGCGAGAAAAGCGGTCCTGATCGTCTCGATCGTTTTCAACCTCGGGATGCTGTTCTTCTTCAAGTATTTCGGCTTCTTCACGGGGAACCGCTTCGGCACCATCGCGCTCCCGATCGGAATTTCCTTCTTCACGTTCCAGATCATGTCCTACACGATCGACGTGTACCTCGGCAACGTCGAGGCGCAGTTCAACGTCGCCAAGCTCGGTCTGTATATCTCCCTGTTCCCGCAGCTGATCGCGGGACCGATCGTCCGTTACATCGACGTGGCGAAGGAGCTCGACGACCGTACCTGCACACTGGACGCGACCTTCCGCGGTGTCGTCCGGTTTTCGATGGGCCTGGCGAAAAAGGTCATCCTTTCCAATACCGTCGCGCTTCTGACCGATACCATCTTCGAGTTGGATCTTTCACTCCTTCCGATGGCGACTGCCTGGCTCGGTGCGATCAGCTACATGATGCAGATCTACTTCGACTTCAGCGGCTACTCGGATATGGCGATCGGTATCGGCGATATGCTCGGCTTCCACTTCCCGGAGAACTTCAATTATCCTTATATCTCCTCCTCGGTGCAGGAATTCTGGAGACGCTGGCACATGACGCTCTCCACCTGGTTCCGCGATTATCTGTATATCCCGCTCGGCGGCAACCGGAAGGGCAAGGTCCGCACCTATATCAATCTGCTGATCGTCTTCGCCTGCACGGGCTTCTGGCACGGTGCTTCCTGGAACTTCCTCGTTTGGGGTCTGTACCACGGTCTGTTCCTCGTGATCGAGCGCCTCGGCTTCAAGAAGGTGCTTGAGAAGCTGCCCAAGTTCGTCGGCAGGATCTACACGCTCTTCGTCGTGATCATCGGCTGGGTCTTCTTCCGTGCGGAAACGCTCGGCGACGCCGGGAAATATCTTGCGGCGATGTTCAATTTCTCGAACTTCGGCTGGGCAAACGCGACCGCAAAGCTGGAGGGATACAGCTTCCTGCTTCTGATCGCCGCGATCCTGCTCTGTATGCCGATCTACCCGAAGGTGAAGGAAAAACTCCTGAAGCTGGAGGGCGGGGAAACGGTGGTCCCGCTGCTGGACGGCGTGCTCGCGACGGTGCTCGTGATCCTCTCGATCTACTGCCTGTCGGGCTCCGACTACAACCCCTTCATTTACTTCAGATTCTGAACGGAGCGGGACGGCCCGGAAGGGCTGTCCCGCACTTTCTTTCTGCGGACGGCAGAATAAAAAATCTTGAGAATGGATAGACTGCGATGGAAAACGAGACGGTGAAACCAATGACGGAACGAAAGAAAAAGCTCCTCCTGTTCCGGCGGCAGAAGGAATTGCTTGACGTATTTCTGGACCACGGGGCGATCTCCGACGCACAGTACCGGAAGAGCCTCGGCGACCTGATCTCCAAAATGGGGATCACGGAAGAGGAACTGACTGAAAAATGACCTACGGTTACGATTACACGTATCTGATCTACGTCCTGCCCGCGCTGATCCTTGCGCTGATCGCGGACGCGAAGGTCAAGAGCGCTTTTGCAAAATACAAGAGCGTTCTTTCCTCGCGCAGGATCACCGGCGCGCAGGCGGCACGCCTCGTGCTCGACGCGAACGGACTGCGTCACGTTCCGGTCGGTTCGGTCGGCGGTGAACTGAGCGATTATTACGATCCGACTGCTGACGCAGTTTATCTGTCGGAATCGGTCTATTCCTCGACCTCGGTCGCGTCGATCGGCGTTGCTCTCCACGAGGTCGGGCACGCGATCCAGCACGCGACGGGGTATCGACCCATCCGGATACGGAACAGCGTCGTTCCCATCGCCAATATCGGTTCCAGGTTATCGGTGCCGATGATCGCGATCGGTCTGCTCCTCAGCCAACTGGCTCCGTTCTTTTCCTTCCTCGCGGTGATCGGCGTCGCGGGCTTTGCGCTGACTACGCTCTTCCATCTTCTGACGCTCCCGGTGGAATTCAACGCGAGCCGGCGCGCGCTTGCCACGATACGCGAACACAATTTCCTGACCGAAGAAGAGACGAAGGGAGCAAAAAGCGTCCTGACCGCCGCGGCACTGACGTATATCGCCGGATTCGCGGTCTCACTCGGGCAGCTGCTGCGCTTCATTACGATCGTTTCCGAAAACAACAGAAGTCGAAAACGCTGAAAAAGGCGGTCTGCGGGATAACCGCGGACCGCCTTTTTGACGGCAGGAGACGTTACTTCCGGATCTGTGCCTTCACGTCGAGGGTCAGACGATCGGAGAGCGGGATCAGACGCACGTCGTTCTTTTCCTCGGTAAGACCGGACAGACGGAAGGAGAAGGGAAGCGCCATGACGTAGATCCCGGGCAGGGAACGCCTTGCCGCCTCTTTTCCGTTGACCGTCAGGATAAAATTGCCGGTCACCTTCGGTAGGAGGAGCGTCTTTCCCTCGTCCTCTTTCCCGAGGGACCATTCCGTTCCTTCGAGCGTTCTTTCGATCGGAAGACGGGACGCCTCGTCCGCGACTTCCGCGATCGCGGCGAATTCCCGTTCGGTGTCAAGGGAAAGACGGTAAAATTCTTCCCATGCGTTTTTCTGTTCGTCCGTGAAATCGTATATCTCCCCGCGGCAGCCGATCAGCTGACCGTCGGTGACGCGGTGACGGCGGAGCAGCGCGCCGCAGTTCTTCGCGCGGCAGAGGCAGAGGTCAAGTCCGTCCACGTCCTCCGCGCAGAGTGCGGCACGGGGATCGTATTCCGCGCACTCGAAGGTGATCCCCTCCATACGGACGTTTTTCGCGTGACGCAGATAGAGGACGGAGGAGGGGTAATCGCCCATATTGGAAAGATGCTCCGGCCAAAGGGTATAAAAGTCCAGCAGCTCCGCGTGTCCCGTCGTCCGTTCCGCTTCCGAAGTATTTCCGCCGCCCGGCGCGAGGAAATGGATATCGGAAAGGGTCAGGTCCTCGATCGCGCTGCCCGGCATCGCGGAGATGAAGTTGCCGGAACGGATCGTGAGACCCGGGAAGACGAAGTCGGGGCTCATTTCCGCGATCAGGTCGGAGATCAGGATCCGGCGGAATCTGCCGATCGGCGGGCGGACGGTCTTCACGTGGCTGCTCATGTTATAGCGGTTCATCGTGATGAAAAGAGGACGGAGCACGCGGTACATGACGTTGCCGGTAAAGCAGAAATCCTCATAAGCGGCGTCCTGTGTCAGCTGGAGCTTGAAGCCGTCGCCGCACTCGGTAAAGGTGCAGCCGGTGATCGTGATGCGCTTCATGTCCCCGGCGGATTCCGGCCCGATGCGGACCCCTCCCCAGTAATGAGAGCGGAGATGGCAGTTCGTGACGGAAAAGTCCTCGATCGGCTCGTCGGGCGTCAGCGTCTTGAGCCCGATCGCGTCGTCTCCGGCGTCGATATCACAGTTTGAGATAGAGATGCGCTTTCCGCCGTCAAAATCGAGCCCGTCTCCGTTCACGCAGTCCGCGGTGCGGATGCGGACCCCGTCGATCACGACGTCCTCGCAGTTGAGACCGTAGAAGGTGAACATCCCGGTGTTTTCCAACAGGACGTCGCGCACGGTGACGAAGCTGCACTCCGAAAAGACGAGGAGAAAAGGACGTCCCTTCTTGTCGGAATAGCCGTAGGAAGCGCCGCGCTGCCCGTTGACCGTACCGTGACCGACGACGCCGCAGTTTGTCTTCCGGTCCGCGATGATGAGCCCGCGGCAGCGGTCCTTTTCGTTCGTGCCGCAGCCGGAAACGGTCGTGACCGAATTACTCCAGGAGCAGCCGCGGGTCACGCCGACGTAGTCAGCCGCGTCCTCGCTGCCGAGGATGACGGCGCCGGGAGAAAGACGCAGATATACGCTGCTCTCCAGCGCGACCGTACCGGTCAGAAATTCACCGGAGGGTACGTCGACGTATCCGCCTCCCGAGGAGGCACACGCCTGCACCGCTTTGCGGAACGCCTCGGTGCAGAGGATCTTTCCGCCGCGGACGGCACCGAAATCAAGAATATTAACGTTCATACCGATAACCTTTGCTTTCGCTCTCGAAAGCTTCCTTTCTTTCGGAAACGGGGCACGGAATCAACACGGAAAGAAAGCCCCTTCCGTTCTCCGCTCCATGCCTTTTCTCCATTATACCAACAGGCAGGAGGAAAGTCAAGCGCGGAAACGGTGCGAAAAGATCGCGTCCGACCGTGAATATTTTCCCCCCGGGATTGACAAGCGGGGCACGGTATGATAAAATGAAAAAAATAATATAACGAATTATATGCGGAACAGAGGAGGATCCAATGAAACGGCATATCGGCCTTTATCTGCTTCTTTTATCGCTTCTCGCGCTGCTCGCGGTCCCCGCGGCTGCGGAAGATGATCTTCCGGTCCGGGAAGAAGAGGACGCGGTCTCTTTGTCTCTTGCGGCGCCGGATTACGCGGCGCAGCTCGGCATGTCGGCTTCGGACTATCAGAGGCTTCTCGGTCAGATCGACGTCGCGATCGCGGAACGCAAGAGCGATCTCGACGTTTATTCCTACGGGATCTCAAGGTCGAACATGAACCTCTTTATCGATATCGTCAAGCTGAACAACGCGAATTACTACGCGGAGCTCGGCGGATGGCATTTCATGGGAGACCTGATCTATACCCTGGACTTCAATTATCTTTTCACGCCGGACCAGTGCAGGCAGATCGAGGCAGCGGCCTCCCGTATGCTGGAGGGGATCGAAAATTCCTCCCTGACAGCCGTGGAAAAGGCGCTGCTCGTCCACGACCGCCTTGCGGTCTGGTGCGAGTACGATTCCGCGAATTATTACGCCGGAACGATCCCGCAGATGAGTTACACGATGTACGGTACGCTCATCAACCGTATCAGCGTCTGTCAGGGTTACGCGGAGACCTACCGCTACCTGATGAACCGGCTCGGGATCCCGACCCGCGTGACCAATTCCGAACAGCTCAACCACGCGTGGAACATCGTGACGATCGACGGCGTCGATTATCACGTGGACGTGACGCACGACGACCCGATCGAGGATATCGTCGGCAGAGTGAGCCACAAATATTTTCTCCTTTCCTCCGCGAAGCTGGATGAGGTGCGCGGACACGCCTATACCGATTACGATCATTCCCCGCAGTCGGCTGTCTACGAGGGAAAACCGTGGAGCGGCGCTGACAGCCCGTTCGTCCTTCTGAACGGAAAACTGTACTTCATGACGAACGGACAAAACGATAAGTCGATCTACGAGTGGAACGGCGGCAGTCCCCGGAAGCTCCTCGACCTGAAGGACTACGAGGACAGCACGTGGTACACGGCGCAGAACGCTTATTGGATGGATTCCTACGGCCGTCTCAGCGGGGACGGCAGCGCGCTCTATTTCTCCCTTGCAAAGAATATCTTCCGTTACGTTCCCGGCAGCGTTCCCTCCGTCGTTCATTCGCCGGAGGCGGTCGCTGTGCCCGGGACGTCGATCTTCGGCTTCCGCGCCGAGGACGGCTGGTTCATTTACCGCATCGGTGAATCTCCCTCCGTCCCGAGGAACGCGCCGGCTTCCACGCTGCTGCGCTATAATTATCTTGCCCAGCCGACACTGACCGGGATCCGGATCAAACAGCAGCCAGCAAAGACCTCGTATTTCGTCGGCGAAACGCAGAACCTGACCGGTCTTCGCGTGGAGCTCGTCTACTCGGACGGGACGACGAAGGAGATCACGGACGGATATACGGTCAGCGGTTTCGATTCCTCCTCAGAGGGGACGAAAACGCTGAACGTCACCTACGACGGGAAGAGCGCTTCCTTTACCGTGACGGTCGCAAAAGCGCAGCTCGTTTCGATCCGCGTCAAAAACGCACCGACCAGGACGACGTACTTCATCGGCGAGGCCCTCAAAACCGACGGGCTGGTCGTGACTGCCATTTATTCCGACGGATCCTCGAAGGATCTCACGGAGGGGTGGCAGACGAACGGCTTTTCCTCCTCCGCGGAGGGAGAAAAGACTGTGACGGTCACTTATCAGGGGAAGACCGCGACGTTCACCGTGACGGTCGTCAGACCCACGCTTGCGTCCGTCTCGATCCTGACTCTACCGGATAAGGTCTCATATAAGGTCGGCGACAAGGCAGATACCGCGGGGCTGAAGCTCCGTCTGACCTATACCGACGGTTCGACGAAGGACGTTGCCGACGGCTATACCGTGCAGGGGCTGAATACCTCCGCGGAAGGCACGAAGACCGTGACCGTTACCTACGAGGGCAAGACGGCATCCTTTGAGATCATGGTCACGAAGGAGGACGTCAGGCTGACCTCGGTCCGGCTGAAAAAGGAGCCGACGAAAAAAACGTATTACGTCGGAGATCCGCTCGATCCTTCCGGCATGGTTCTTTCTCTCCTCTATTCCGACGGATCGGAAAAGGAGATCTCCTCCGGCTTCGAGATCCTCGGCTTCGATTCCAGGGCGGCGGGCAATAAGACGCTGACCGCCGATTACGGCGGGAAGACCGTGACGTTTACCGTAACGGTCAGGACCCCCTCGGTCAGTCTCGATAAAACGCGCGTCACGCTGAAGGAGGGCGAAACGCTGGTCCTGAACGCGACCGCCGATCCCGCCGACGTGACGCTGACCTGGAGCGTTTCCGACCGGAGCGTGCTTTCCGTCGAGGACGGCGTCGCCCTGAAGGCAGGGACCGCCGACGTGACCGTCTCCTTCGAATACCGCTCCGTGACTTACCGGGCGACCTGCCGCGTGACCGTTACAGGGGCAGAAGATGAGACCGGCGTGCCGGAAACGTCCGTTCCCGAAACGCAGGAAGATCCATATCAGAAAGAAATCGCCGATTTCATCGCCTCGGTCGACGCGATCGGAACGGTGACGCCCGACAACTACGTTGAAAAATCCGGCGTCATCGCGGACATCCGCGCGGCGTACGGCAATCTTCCGGCACAGGCAAGGGCGGGGATCCCGGCGTCGGTGCTGGATCGGGTGACCGCGGCGGAAAACGAGATCAGACGCATCTCGGACGAGATCCGCGCGGCGCAGACCGATCCTCCGGGGAATGAGACCGAACCGGAGACGGAAAGCGGCGAGACCACGGCGCCTCCGGCGGAGACCGATCCCACGGTCACGGCTCCCGTGACAGATCCGGCAGCCGGAACGGATGAAAAGCCAGGAAGCGAAAAGGGCAGCGGAAAGATCCTGCTCATCGTTTTCGCGGTCATTCTGGTCCTGCTGCTCCTGGTTCTGCTTTCCGGCGGCTCCTCGAAAAAGAAATCGAAAAAGAAAAAATCATGACCGGGACCGACCCGGCAGGGAAGGAGACACGTTCTCATGCTGCGGAATGAAAAAAAGATCGTTCTGACAAGAGAGCAGTATCTGATCCTCTCAACCAGAATGCGGGGACTTTTGCAGGCGGATCCTCATATGCCGTCCCCCGACGGATATTTCATCGCGAGCCTGTATCTTGACGATATGTACGAATCCGCGTACTACGAAAAACTGTCGGGCAGAGAACACCGGCGGAAATACCGCGTCCGTCTCTATAACGGCGACACCTCGTTCATCCGGCTCGAATGCAAGGAAAAGATCGGAGACCGGATCGGCAAACGCTCCGAGCCGATCGGTCTTGCAGCCTATGAGGGCATGATCCGCGGGGACTGGCGTGCGCTCGGTGAAGAGCAGGGCGCGCTTGCCCGGGAGGTCTACGCGCTGACGCAGGCAAGAGGGCTTGCCCCGCGCGTCGCGGTCACCTACCGCCGCGAGGCGTATCTGCATCCGCTCTCCACGACGCGCATCACCTTTGATAAGGAACTGCGCGCGGGATACGGGAGTGAGGCTTTGCTCCGTCAGGAGGAGGATTCCTTCTCCGCGTTCCCCTCTCCCGAATATCCCTACGACAACGCCGTGATCCTTGAGATCAAATACGACGAGTACATTCCGAGATTCGTCACCGACGCGCTCGCGACCGGAGGACCGCTGCTCGCGGCTTCCAAATACGTCCTCTGCCGCGACAGACTGCAGTCCTTCGGCAAACGCTATACCCGATAAAGATACAATAAACGAAAGGATGCTTTCCCCGGAAAGCGAAAGAACGACATGACTATTTCCGGATTGATCGAAACCTTCAAGCAAAGCGTTGCACAGGCGAATCTCCTGATGGAACTGACCCCCGAGTACATCGTCGTATGCCTCGCCATGACCCTCGTCTGCTCCCTGATCGCGTTTCTTGCTTACCGTCTGTTCTATCACGGCCCCTGTTACAGCCAGAACTTCGGGATCCTGATCATTCTGACCGCGCTTGTGACCGGTACGATCATCCTTACCATTTCCGCCAACCTCGTCCTCTCCCTCGGTATGGTCGGCGCGCTTTCCATCGTCCGTTTCCGTGCCGCGGTCAAGGATCCGCTCGACGTCGGCTTCCTCTTCTGGAGCGTCGCGATCGGGATCACCTGCGGCGCAGGTCTCTATATGTTTTCGCTGACCGGGACGCTCTTCATCGCGGTCGTTTACATGATCCTTCAGATCGTCCGGGGCGGGATCCGAACCTATCTCGTCGTCATCCGCTGTGAAAAGGACGCAGTCGCGTCGGTCGACGAAATGCTGAAGAACGCGCACGCCCGCGTCCGCAGCCGTACCTCCTATCCCGATTTCACCGAGTTGACCGCTTCCTTCCACATGACAGCAAAGAAGAAGGAGCTCGATCTCGCGCTTCTCGCGCTTCCGAAGGTGCAGTCCGCGACGATGGTGGAATACACCGGAGATATCTGAAATGCAGGATAACCGGACGGAAACGAGGCTCCTCATTCTGGTAGCGTCCGTGACCGCGCTTGCCGCTCTCCTGATGATCTGGCTCCTGCTGCCCCCTCCCGCGGCTCCGGAGAAGGGTCAGCCGATCAGCGTTGAGGCGTTCATGGCGGGTTACGACGCGATCGCGGAGGAACTTTCGGGAGAAAACACCGGGACGCACGTCACGCTGGAACCCGAGCCGATCGTCTTTTCACTGGATTCCGGGTCGAGCGTGTTCTTCGATCATACCGTCACGCTGACGATGAAGTCACGCTCCGGCGGAGACATCTATTATACGACCGACGGTTCGACGCCGACGATCGACAATGGCGAGCTCTATCTGGCTCCGATCGAGCTGAAGGCGTCCGCGGAAACGAAGGCGTATCACTTTGCCTGTATCGCGCTGGACGAAAAATTCAACGATTCCAAGGTCGTCTACCGCACGTATTTCGTCGGACGGAAGATCGAAGAACAGTTGAATATGTACGTCTTCTCCATTGATGCCGCAAACGACGATCTCTGGTCGCCAAAGAAGGGGATCTTCCACCAGAACAATATCAATAACCGGGGCAGGGCGTGGGAACGTCCGATGCACCTCGAGCTTTACGACGAGCTCGGCACCCCGCTCCTTTCCCAGTACGCGGGCATGCGCATCTACGGCGCGTATTCCAGAACGATGACGCAGAAGCCAATGCGCTTTATTTCCCGCGGGGAATACGACATCGCGAATCCGACCTTTGAGTACGAGGATCTGTTCGGCGTGATGTATCAGCCGGACGGTACGAGGATCACGGGCTTTGACGATCTGATCCTGCGCAACGCCGGCAACGATTTCGGTACCGCGTTCATGCGCGACGAGCTGGTCCAGACGCTGATGAAGAACCAGGGCTTCGTTTTCACGGAGGAGGTCAAGCCCTGCCTCGTCTACGTCAACGGCGTTTTATACGGGATGTACTGGATCCATGAGCCTTATAAAGAAGACTATTTTGAAAACCGCTTCGGTGCTTACAACTATCGCGGCGAATTCGTGACGCTTGACGGCCCGGAGACCAATAAGTCGTCAGACGGCGAGGAGCATATCGGCTTCGATCCCCTGAAGGATTACCGCGAGATGCTTGCCTACGGCAATAAGGATCTGACCGACGACGTGATTTACGAGGAGCTATGCGCCTTGCTTGACGTGGACAGTTACCTCCGGATGAACGCGACGATGTCCTATGTGGACAACGGCGACTGGCCGCAGAACAATAACCGCGTCTTCAAATATTTCGCGGCGGAGGGGGAAGATTTCTCCGACGTGTACGGGATGGACGGAAAGTGGTATTTCGTCCCGCATGATACCGACTGGGCGTTTTTCAACGACGTGAGCAACAATACGCTGCTCCGGAATTACGACAGAACGCAGATCCAGTACAGCGCCCTGTTCTCGGCGCTGATGCAGCGCGACGACTGTGTCGATACCTTCATCTCGTATCTCTACGATATGATGAACTACGCTTACGCGCCCGAGACGATGGCGGCGACGGTCCGCTCGATCACGGAAACGATCCGTGCCGCCGTCGGTCTGTCGATCCGCAACAGTCCCTATGCCGCGGACAACTGTGACGAGGCGGCGTTCGAGCGCAGAGCGGAGCGCGTCGCGGTCTATGCCGAGAACCGCAGAGAGTATATGATGAAATATATGGAAGAGGTCTATACCTGCGGCTACCGGTACGCACTGCACGTCAGTCTCCCTGAGAACGCGTCCGTCTGGATCAATACGATCCACACCGACCGTGATTTCACGGGGACCTACGATTCCTTCTACCGCACGATCCTGAAGCCCGATCTTCCGCTCGGCTACGAGTTCGATCACTGGACGGTGGACGGTGTCAATTACTCGAACGAGGAACTGGAGCTGCTCGGTTCCATCGTGAGAAAAAAGAAGGTCGAGGTCTCTCTCTCGATCCGCCCGATCGGGGAAGGGAAGCTGATCTTCACGGAGGTCACCTATATCACCGGGAAGGACGCGGTCGTCATCACCAATATCGGCACAAAGCCGGTCTCGACGCTGGGTTACGCGCTCAGTGACGATGCCCTTCAGCTCAGACGCTACCCGCTGCCTGTCATGACCGTCGCCCCCGGCGAAAGCATCACGGTCCTCGGGGAGACGAACGTCGGCGCGAAGGAAAGGAACACCTTTGCCGCCACTTTTGATTACGCGGCAGGTGAAACGCTGTTCCTGACCCTGACGGATCCCGCTACGAAAGAGACGAAGACCGTCGATTCGGTCCGCCTCCTGCGCCTTTCGGTCGGAAGCAGGCTGGTCCGGGACCTGAAAGACGGGAAATTCTATGAAAAATGAACAAAAATCTTGACAAATTCCCGTTTGTATGATATGATGTTACAAAGCCCGAAAGGCAAAAAAATGGAGGAAACCGACATGAAAAAACTTCTTGCACTCCTGTTGGTTCTCTGCACGCTCCTGTCCTGCATGATGCTTGCCGTCTATGCTGACGAAGAGCCCGCAGCAGAGGATCCCGCAGCGGAAGATCCGTTCGCTCACGAGACCTACACGTTCGTCGTGTTCAAGGAAAGTGAGGAACCCTTCCTCGTTGCTCCGTCGCCTAACAAGAACGACGCGCTTCGTTTCTCCGACGGCACCACGGAAACCATTTACTGCTACACCCTGAAGAACATCTACTCCATCGAATCCCTGAACTGGCACGCTAAGACCAGCCAGCAGCTCCTGCTCCAGGTCACCCAGAATTATCAGGAAGACAAGACCGAATGGATCGACGTCTACCGTTATGAATGGGACGACGCCCAGGGCGACAGCCAGGGTATCCCCGCTGAAGAGCGCGACTACGAAATGAAGGATTACTTCGATCCCGCTCTCGGCAACAAGCTCTACATCCGTATCGCCGATACCAACGAAGCGAACGGCTGGGGCGGCTGCATCTACACGAACGTTGATACCGTTCTTGATCTGATGTATAAGCCTCTGTCCGCGGAAGAACTCGACGCTTACGAGACCGCAAGCACCGCTGATTCTCTTTCCATCCACGGCATGAACAGCGGTTTCGGCGGCTTCGAATTCGATACCGAGAACCAGGTCGCGGGTTCTGCCTGCGCTTCCAAGGCGACCGGTACCGGCTTCGTCAACCAGCAGACCTTCGATCCCATCGACGCGACCGGCTTTGATACCGTCGAATTCGATTGGTACATTTCCGATATCGCTCTGCTCGACAGATTCCAGGGCGAGGGCATGAACACCGGCTTCGAGCTCACCTCCTCCGGTAAGTGCGACGCGGAAGAGATCTCCTGGAACTTCGCTCAGATCAAGGAACACAACGTCAACGGCGAACTGAAGGCCGGCTGGAACCACGTCGTTCTGTACATTGCCGAAGCTGCTACCGCCGGTGAGATCAATCTCGGCGCCGTCAACTTCTGCCGTATCTTCATGGTCGGCGAACCGGAAGACACCGGCTTCACCGTCAAGTACGACAACATCCGCTTC
>JAZLIW010000196.1:0-10773 GCA_045617585.1 Eubacteriales bacterium | reverse complement strand
CAGATAGCCGAGCAGCAGATCGGAATGGACGATGACCCCGTTTTCGGGTCCCCCGCTCTTTTCAAGGAGCGCGCAGAGCGAATTGCAGCGGCCGTCCGAAAGATGCTCCTCCCGCAAAAGCGAATTGCTGAAGGTCAGATGCGCGGAGATCCCGTATTCCCGCGTCAGCGCGAACACCTCTTTCGGGTCCGCGTTTCCGTCCCCGACACGGCCGCCGCCCCAAAGGCAGCCCTCCGGCGCGCCGTACAGCGACGCGATCTCGCACCAACCGCAAAAGAATTCCCGGTGCTCCCGATACAGCGGAAGAAAAACGCGGTAAAAATCGTAGAATTCAAACAGCCCCGGCAGATGGAATCTTGCCGTGCCCCGTCCAGTTTCCTCCATAGACGCATTCCTTCCTTTCGGGCAGCGGAAATCGCTTTTCTTCTTCTATTGTACTTCCGATCCCGCCAAAAGTCAAGTGAAAAGGAGGCGCGTCGTCATGCGCCCCCTTTTAGATTTCATCCGTTCGGAAAAACGGAACGGTAATAGTCGTTTTCCAGAATATAGTTCGAGTACCGGGAAAGAGTCAGCAGAAGGTCGTTGTAGTAGGATACGTAAGCGGGAAGCTGCTCCTCCCGCACGGTGATCCCGGGAAAAGGCGTAAATTGTTTGGTCGTCGTGCTGTAAAAGCCGTAGTCGGTCAGCCAGTTATCGTTGGAAGCCACGCTGCCGGCGTTGCTCATATTAAGAGGCACGAAGCCCTCGCAGTCCGAGAGGATATCTCTGCCGATGATCAGCCGGGAATCGTATTCCAGCCCGAACAGATTCAGCACGGTCGGGAGAATGTCGGGTGCGGAGCAGACCTTTTTCACCGTGACCGGTTCCTTCATCGAGGGAGACCAGATGACGAGCGGCGCGCGGTAAAGCTCGTAATTCATGTAGATGTTCTCCGCGGGCAGTCCGTACAGCTCGGAAAGGACCTCCCGGTTGACGTCGTCCGACTTATCGGTGATCATATATGGATAATGGTCCGGCGCCATCACGAAGACGGTGTTTTCCAGAAGGCCGTTTGCCTCCAGATAGTCGCAGAGCGTTCTGACCATCAGTTCCACCTCGATCTGTGCCGCGAGATAGCTGTAACACTCCTCGTTGACGTAATCCAGTCCTGCGGAAAGGACCTCGTCCTTATGCCGGGCGGACTGGCGCTGACCGTAAAAGGTCTGGCAGCCGTGCCCGCTGACCGTCATATAATAAAAGTGGAAGGGCGTCCCGTCTGTCGGGATATAGGAGAGCGTGTTTTCGGCAAGCTCGCGGTCGGACGGAGGCCAGTCGGGAGTAAACAGCGGCGTTTTGTCCCAGTTGCCGAGCGCCAGCCATTCGTAACCGAAATTCGGATGCGATCTGTCCCGGTAGTAATAATCGTGCTTGTAGTTATGGAACGCATAGCAGGAATATCCCTCCCTGCCGAGCATATTGCCGAGCGTAAATTTCTCCAACTTGTTCCGTGTGATCCAGAAGCAGCCCGCACTGCGGTAGAAATTGCCGGTGATGTTGGCGTATTCGCCCGTCGCGGTACTACCGCCCCAGACGGAGCAGAAATAATTATCAAAGCGGAAGCCCTCGTTCTTCATTTTCCAGAGGGTCGGCGTCAGTTTTTCGCTGATCGCCGCGGGAGCCCACGCCTCGACCGTGATGAAGATCAGGTTCTTGCCGGCAAACATCCCGGTGTATTCGTTTTTGTTCGTCGGCGTTCTGCCGGAAAAATAAGTGTGCGCGGCACGGAGGGAATCCGACCACGCGCCGTTGATCAGTGCCGGGAAATCGATCTCCATGACGTTCGGAGAAGTATCGACGGGAGGAAGAGGCGGTTCCGTCTCCGGCGGGTCCGTCACGGGAGGCTCCGTTTCCGGCACTCCGGTATCCGTCGGTCCGGTCGTCGGTTCATCCTCCCGCGGCTCCGTCCCGGGCGCGTCGGTCTCTTCCGGGGCAGTCTCAGGCAAAGGTGGTTCCGTTTCCTCCGCCTCGGTGCCGAACACGTCCTCCCACCCCTGATGGGTCTCGGCGGGAACGTCTTCTTTCCCGCCGAAGTCATGCCCGAACAGCGTGTACCGCGTATCCAACCGCAGCGAGGTAACAAGGCCGAAGCGGCTCATTCCCTGCGACATCAAAAACCCTTCGTGATAATAATGCCGGTCGCCGAACTGTCCGCCGTCCGCGTTGACCGCTCCGATCCCGGCAAGGAACAGAAGCGCCGCCGTCAATCCCGCCGCGATACGGGGCTTCCATCCGCCCTCCGTACGTTCCGCGATCTTCTTCCCGAAAACGGCGCAAAGAGCGAACGGGAGCAGAAGCAGGAGGATCGGGAGCAGATTCGTTCGGATCGTGCCGAGGGCTTCCTTCCCGAAGCCGGTCATCGCGTCACCCGCGATGCGAAGAAGATCCCAATAGAAAAAGTCCTTGAAATATTTGCAGTAGACCAGCTGCACCTCTGCGTACAAAGTAAAAACGCCTGTGAGCGAAACAAACAGTGCCGTCCGGCATCCGGGTCCGCCGAAGGAGGAAAGCAGCGCGCAGATCAGTCCCGCCGGGACCGAAAGCAGAACGGTATAAAGAAGGAACCGTGCCGTCACCGTTCCGAACAGGAGCAGATGCAGAACGGTCTCAAGAAGAAAGAAGAAGAGGGGAAAAACGAAAAAGAGCAGTTTTGAGCGTACGAAGGAGTGCGGTCCGCCCTTTTTCGGCTCGGATACGGAAGATTTGCCGTGAAAACGCATACCGGGGAAGTCCTTTCTTGCAGAAATACGTCGCTTACGGTTATCAGTATAGCACGCCTATGTTACCCCGGATAAAAAGAACTGTGAACCGGTTGGAAAGAGATATGGCACGATATAAAGAGGAAGAAAATGCCATCCGCTCCTTTCCCTTCCCTCCTTCCGGCGTTCTGCAACGGAAATGAAAACGAGGAGGCGAAACGCCCCCTCGTGAGGAATGCCCGGATCGGATTTGCTTCCGGAAAATGATTGAT
The DNA here is from genome assembly GCA_045617585.1 of Eubacteriales bacterium. GTDB lineage: Bacteria > Bacillota > Clostridia > Oscillospirales > CAG-272 > CAKRZE01. The sequence continues at coordinate 7,766 of JAZLIW010000196.1, read as the reverse complement.
TTACGTCGTCGTCTTACAGATCCGTCAATACGGCTCTGCACGGGGACCCGTCGGTGCCTGTCAGGTTCAGCGGCGCGCAGTTCAGCAGATACGCGCCGTCCGGCACGTGAGAAAGCCGGATCCCCTCAAGGAGGACGATCTCTTTCCGCAGCAGGATCAGATGGACCGCCATGGGAGCCTTCACGGGGCCGACCGACTGGGATTCGTTCCCGATCAGGTCGATCCCGGCATCCGCGAACACAGCCGCGGCTTCAGGCGTGACCGTCGCGTCCCCCTTGATCAGGATCTTTTTCCACGCCCCGGGATGGACAGACCGCGCGCGTTCCAGGATCTGCCGGGCGTCCGTTCCGCTCACCTCTCCTTGATGGGACGCGACGAATGCCGGTCCGATGAACCTTTCGAGACCGACCCGGTCGATCCCCTTTCCGTCCCGGTAAAAATGATACGGTGCGTCAACGTGCGTCCCGTTGTGGACGCAAAGGGAGATCGCCGTCACGTTGCAGGGGGCGCCGTCGTCCATGCGCTGAAGCGCTTTCTTTTCGGGGCCGGGATCGCCCGGATACACTTCACATTCAAACAGCGGCTGGGTAATATCGTATATCATATCCCGGTCCTTCCTTTTTCTTTTTTCCGGTCAGAGCTCGCCCTCATCCGGGAACTCGTCGACCGTCGTTTCGAGCGTACCGATCCCGAGTGCGTCAAGGTGCATCGGATGCCCGTAGAAATCGAAGTCGACCGGGGCGTTCGCGTCGTTCATAAAGGCAAACATCCGCTCGTCACCGTATGCATATTCCGCGACGGAAACCTTGTCGGGTACCTGATAGTCGCGCGGGCTGATGAACGTACCGTCGTAGAAGAAGCGGTGATGCGCTTCCTTTTCCCTGATGAGATAGGCGAAATAATCGCGCAGCTGCGGCTCCAGATCGATCCCGCCGACACGGCAGCGATAGACGGAGGAGTCAAAACGCAGACCGTACACGAAAGCGTTGTTCAGATGATTCCTGTAATCCGGACGGAAATCGTGCAGCATACGGTTGGTCGTGATGATCTCCGGAAAGAGCGAGCGGAACATATAGGGATACTGACCGGGTGTACGCCAGCAGCCGCCGGCCCCGCCGTGCAGGAAATCAAACTGCGAGCCGAAGACGTCGCAGATGTTTTCGGAGGTCAAAGCCTGATCCCCCTTCAGCAGAGAGCGGACCCGCTCGATGTTCCGGATGCGGTATTCGTTCTGGCGGTCGCCTCTTCTGCCGTGCTTGTGGTTCGGATTGAAGCAGAGATTGTTGATGGCGCCGCCGATCTGGTCAAAGAACACACCGTCCGCGCCGAAGGACATTTCCTTTTCCGCGTATTCGACGAGCTGATCGGACCAGCCGTCGGTCGCGTGACAGCCCATCGCAAAGCTCAGGTGGCCGTACTTGCGCAGGATCGTACCGTTATTGCCGAAGCGGTAATGCTCGCGGTACTCGTTGCCGTCGATGTCGATCTCGCAGACGTCCTTCCCGTATTTTTTGAAAAAGTCGGACTTGACGTCGATCAGTCTTCCGTTCGCATAGAGCAGCACGCGGCCGCCGAGACGGTGGATCTCCGCGATCGCCTCGCGCAGCGCTTCCCCGCCGCCCATCTTTTCGTCGGGCTCGATCACGGGATAACCGTTGTCAAAGCAGCCTGCCCACCAGCCGAAGACGAGGAGCAGCTTGATGCCGACCCTCGCGCCCTGCTTGTAAATATCGACGAGGTCCGGGTAACGGTAGAAGATCTCGCCGTACTGATGCTTCATGATGATGCGCTGGAAGCCGGTCATTTCCTGCACCCATTCGGGCTTCTTTCTCGGGACGTACCAGGTATTCTTCCATTCGCGGTAATCATCGGCACCCCGGCGCCAGTCGCCCTGATACGCCGCGACGAAGGTCTTCGGCGTGGTCAGCTTTTCTCCGGTCACGGCAAGCGGATAATGAGAAACGGTAAGGCAGAGGCGCGGATACTGTCCGCGCGGCGTCGTACCGATGCAGAAATTGCAGAGGGAGAAGTCGGGATCCTTGCGCGCGATATAAAGAAACGTTTCGCCGCTCTGCACGCCGAGGAAGCTCATCGTCATCGCCGCCGGATAGTCGAGTACCCACCAGATATTGTTGTAGTCGGCGCACATATACTCGGTGTGCTTCGTATCGCGCACGAACGCGCGGGGATTGACGATCCGCTCTCCGAGGGAGCACGGGATGTACAGTACCTCTTCCTGAAAATCGCCGTTGAAGCGCATGATATCGAGGAACGGAAGCTGCTGCTCGTTCACACGAAGGCGCGGATGGCGGTTTTCGATCACCCCGTAGAAATTGAGCCCGTCCTTTTCCCGCTCGATATGTACCTCGTAGGTGCAGTCGAACCGCTCGCCGTTTTCGGCAAGCAGCGACCGATACGTGACAACCGTCCCGTTTTCCGTCTTCGTGACGGTGCAGTCGGTCTGCTTCGCGGAACGGACGAGGATCTCGCGGTATTCGTCGATCTCCAGATGCAGTCTCCAGAAATCACAGCCCTCCGCAAAGTCCAGCGTCACGCCGTCGGTGTCAAAGCGCATCATGTTGTTTTCGATCTCACAATTCATTTTCATGTTCATTTCCCCCTGTTCCGTGTCCCGGTGATTCCGCCGCAGGATAAAGCGGTCCTTCCCCCGTATTTTAGCAAAAAAACAGGGAAAAGTCAATACGCCGCCGAGCCGTTTTTCCGTCATGCGGACCATGTCGGCAAGCGATGCCGCGGTGCCGTTCCGAAAAGAGGAATCAGACGCAGAGAAGGATCACCGTGGCAAGCGCAACGGAGAAGTGTCCGATAATTCCCGATTCGTTTTCTTTCTCGCTCATTGGTATTACACCCTTTCAAATACGGCTCTCAGAATCCGGCTTGTGCCGTATTCGTCGATCCACGTTTCTTCTCCCGATACCTTCGTTCCGTTTTCATACCATCCGTCGAAGCGGAAGCCCTCGTCGGGATAAGCGTAATAGCTCTGCTGCCACTCGCCGGTCTCTTTCCACTGTGCGTTGTAGACCGGATTGAATTTCAGCCCGACGCATCCGCCGTCCCCGGCGTACAATTCCAGCGGCAGTTCCCCTTCCCGCTGCGGAGCGAGCGAACGGATCGTTTTCATCGGGTTTCCGACTGCGTTCAGATGACGGAGCAGCGGATTTGTGCGGGTATCCAACACCGTGATGCGATTGTTATGGCAGTAAAAATACTTGAGCTTCGGATTGTGCGAAAGGTCGATCTCCGTAAATTCGTTATCGTTGATATACAACTCGACCAGCTCGGGACTATGTGAAACGTCGATTTCCTTCAAACGGTTCATTCCCGCGTCGATACCCTGGCAGGACGGCATTTCCGAAACGTCAATGCTTTCGAGCTGATTGTCCTGCACGCCGAAGATACGCATGGAGGGCATATTCTTCGATCGGACCGACGTGATTTTGTTATGATAGAGGTCGAGAAAAACCATATCCGTGCAGTCGGAAATGTCAAGCTCGCCTATGAGCTGACAGTTCCGCAGGGTGATCTCAAAGCTTTTCAGCGGATAGACGTCCTCGTTGAAAATATGAATGCCGAGACCGATTATCTTTCCGTTTTCCATAACGATGCCGCTTGGGATATCCCGGGCGGTGGTTTTATTTTCAACGGCTTCCACACTCTTGTTTTTGTCGGTCGTTTCGACACGGCGCAGGATTTTCTGATACTTGCGCACTTTATCAAGATTCGAGATACCGCTTTCATCTTCAACGGCAAAAAAATCAAGAAGTTGTTTCAGCGTGTTTTCAGCATTCATGTTCAATTTTGACTGCCTCCGGCTCTGTAAAATCGGTCTTTTTGATTTTCAGCCACAGCATAACGATCACGACCGCAAGCGAAAGCACGTCCGCGACCGGCTGTGCCCAGATGAGACCGTCCACACCGATGATCGCCTTCATAATGAAGACCGCGGGAATGAAGATGATTCCCTGACGGAAGACCGAAGCAAGCAGAGCGGGCGCTGCTGCGCCGATCGCCTGCAGGGTATTCTGGCAGATGGCGAACGCACCGATCAGCCACGCGGTGCTCATCAGGATCCGGGTGAAATGCACGCCCGATCCGAGGGCGGTCACGTCGGTCAGGAACACCTTGACGATAGGCTCGGCGAAAAGATAACAGAGCGCGGAGATCACGGCGCAGAATACGAGCCCGAACGCCGCGGAGAACCGGATGCCGGCGACGAGCCGTTCCTTTTCTTTGGCTCCGTAGCAGTAACCGAGAAACGGCTGAACTCCGCTGCCGATGCCGATCCCGATGAGGGTTACGATCATGATGAGCTTTGCGGTCACGCCGTAACCGGCAACGAGCATATCGCCGCCTTCATATCCCGAAAGCTGTGAATTGACCACGATCGAAGATACGCTGACGAGCAGATTGGCAAGGGACGCGGAGATCCCGACCGAAAGAACGCCGGACAGGATCCCGTCCTTCATCGAAAAATATTTCGGACTGACGGAAAGAGACGATTTCCCTTTCAGGAAATACAGAATATAATATCCCGCAGCGACGGCGTTGCCGATCACGGTAGCGATCGCCGCGCCGACCACGCCCCACCTGAAGCCGAGAATGAAGATCGGGTCGAGGATCAGGTTGAGGAGATTTCCGACCAGCGTTCCGGTCATGGCCTTCATCGCTTCGCCTTCGGTACGGACGATCGACGAGAAGCAGTTGGAGATCATCGAAAAAATACCGCATCCGATGGCGATGGCAAGATAATCTTTCGTCAGCTTCATGCTTTCGGCACTTGCGCCGAGCATCACGGTCACCTCGTCGAGGAAGATCCAAAGGACCGCCATCATCACGCCGCCGACGGCAACGCACGCCCACATACAGAACGAGCAGGCTTTTTTGGCGTATTCTTTCTTCCCTTCCCCGAGCGCTCTGGAAATGACCGACGTGCCGCCGACGCCGAACAGCGTCCCGAGCGACATAAAAATCATAAACAGCGGTGTGGCGAAGGACACCGCTGTGACCAGGAGGTCGTTATGAGTAAGTCCCAAAAAGAACGTATCCGCGAGATTGTACACCATGACCATGATCATGGCGATCAGCGCAGGGATGCTGTTTTTGATCACGATTTTGGGAATGGGATCGGTTTTGAAGGATTCGATGGCAGACGCTTTGTTTTCGTGGTTCATCGGTCGTTTTCTCCATTGTCAGTCAGTTTTTCCGCGGCGGCGAGCAGCCGCTTGCAGGTATTCTCAAATTGCTTCTGTTCTTCCTCGGACAGGCAGGTCATGATCTCGCGGAGCCAGTTGTTATGAATATCGAGGAGCTCCGCCACCTTTTCCCGCCCCGGACCGGTCAGAGATAGCCGCTTGACGCGTTTGTCGGTCCCGTCCCGCGTCCGCGCGACGCAGCCCTTGTTTTCAAGCGACGCGAGCGCTTTTCCGACGGTCGTCTTGTCGGTTTTCAACGCCGCCGAAACGTCGTCCTGCGAGCAGTTTTCGTGCGAATAGACGTAAGAGCAGATCATGCATTCCGTATCGCTCAATTCCTGCTTGCGGATCTTTTCATGGCTGAATTCTTTATTGCAGCGGAACAAGAGGTTGAGAATTTGATAATCCATTCCTGTCCTCCCGGCATATTAGTTGAATGTTCTACTATTATACCACGCCGAACCGGAAATTGCAACCGATCCGGGCAAAGTTCAAAGTATTGTAACAAACGTTATTTACAGTACCAGCCGCCGGGCCGGTGCGCAGCCGGGCACACGGAAAAGAGGGACTCGCCGATCGTCGGCGAATCCCTCCTGCTTTTCTCTTTTAACCGTGCCCGGAACATCACCGGCACTTCGTTTTTCTTCCTTCTGCTCTTTTACGCTCGTTTTCTCTGCTGATTCTGCTCGAATTCCGCGTAATACCATTCGAGAAAATCATCATGGATTTCTTCTCCGCGCTGTCTTGCCCGGATCGCGTCTTCTTTATCGTCAAATCTTCCGAGCCAGTATCGCTTTTTCTTAAAACTGATATACGCGATCCATTTTCCGCTTTTTTCCTGAAACACGCCCGGATATCCGCTTTTGTTATTGGATCTCCGCTTTTTACTGCGTTCAAGAAGCGTCACGGACGTATTGTCGAAAAGCCGCAGAGATTCCATCAAACATTCTTTCTGATAGCATCCGCAGCTGACGGTATCCCCGTTCTGGAGTTCATTCTGACCGACCGCTGTTTCGTTCCCGCAGTCACAGCGGCAGGACCAATAGTGTTCAGCGGAATTGGGATTGATTTTTCCCGCATATCCTGTTACGGTCAAACGTCCGAATCTCTTTCCGATATAATCCTTGAGCGGCGGATTCGACAAACATCCGCAGGAACGCACCTGCCCTTTCCGCAAACGACTCCATGACACTTCCGCGTCATTGCCGCAATCGCAGTGACATTTCCATACGACGTTTCCGCCGTCGGCACGTTTTTCGGTCGGTTCGATGACTGTCAGTTTTCCGAAGCGCTGACCGCGGATATCCTTGATCGCCCTCTTTGCGGTCTCTTTTTTCACACATCCGCAGCTTATGACCTGACCGGAGGTCAGAGCACTGACGGAAGCCTTCACTTCATTTCCGCATTCACAGCGGCAAAGCCACAAAAATCTTGTTCCGTCTTTTTCGTCGAGTCGTTTCACGGCTGTCAGCCTGCCGAATTTCTGTCCCGTCAGGTCCTTGATTCTCTTGACGTTCCGCAGGCAGCCGCAGCTTTGGACCCGTCCGGAACGTATGTTGCCGGCCTCGGTCAGGAATTCTTTCCCGCAATCGCATTTGCAGCGCCAGAGCGATACGCCCTTGCGCTTTTGATCGGTCTTTTCAAGGGCGACCGCCATGCCGGAACGAAGACCGGTAATATCCTTCTTCTTTGTTTCAGAGCAATTGATCATTTCTTCCATATTCATTTTTTCACCGCTTTACATGAAGGTATCGGCTTTACAGTGGAAGCGGGTTCATTTCAAAATGCATCTTACAAGAAGCCAGTCGCCGCTTTTGTTGTCCTTTGCAAACAGAGTCAGATCGTATCTTCCGTCGATCATTGTTGAGGCTTTGGAATTTTTTGCGTGCTTTACCGTTGACACGGTATAGGTGAATTCATACCCCATCATATCGGTCAAGACGACCGTATCCCCGATGTCGACTTCGGGAAAAAAGCCGAACTGTCCGACAGAATCAATTCCGCCGATTACGAGCGTCCCGTCGTAGGGACTGCCGGTAAAGCGGCAGGGCGTTTCACGCACGAGGTCCGTATCCCATACGGCGGCGACGGGCAGCTCGACCGAGAAGCGCGGATAGGAAAAGAGCGCGGCGTAATCGACGCCCTCGCAGGAAAGGAGCGGCATCGCCGTCGTCGCGCGTTCTTCTTTGAGCCCCTTCTTAGCGGAAGGGATCCGTTCTTTCAGAAACGCGAGCGCTTCTTCCCTGTCAATCGCGATCTTTTTTTCTTTTCCCGCGTTCAGCACCGTGATCACCGCACCCGCGGCGATCAGCAGGATGCCGAGCGTCAGTAAGACCTTGCGGAAGCCGCTCATGCTTCTTTTTTGCGCCCGACGCAGGCGGTCAGGACGAGAAGCACGCCCGCAGCGAATAAGATGCCCGTATAGAGCTTCAGGTCCACGGTATCACCGGTCGGAGGCGCCGGAGGCTCCTCGTTCGGGATCGAGTTGGTCACGTTGTAGTCGCCGGCGCCGACGACCTCGCCTTCCGTAAAGTCGATCGTGACCGTATAATC
>JAZLIW010000195.1:0-11129 GCA_045617585.1 Eubacteriales bacterium | reverse complement strand
TAATCGCTGCCGTATTTCAGCCCGTTCAGATTCCATTGACGTTTTCCGAGGATCAGATCGGGTGAGCCGTCGATCCGACAGCTCTTTTCGGCTATTTCATAATCGGTGAAAAAACCGCGTCCCGTGTTTTCTCTTTTGATCACCTTCGCACTGCGGTACTGCTTTTCGAGGCAGTCCGCATATTCGGGATACTGCGTAATGATATCCGATACGATCAGGTTTTCAAATTCTTCGTTTGTCACTCTTCTGCACCTCCATGAAAAAAGTCAAAAGAAATCTTTTCCTCTTTTTTCAAAGTGTCTTCTCTGCTGTAATCTGCCGTCAGTTCATAACACAGCGCCCGGATTTTTTCCGCCGCCTCGCGCCGCCGTGCCGGAGGGTACGTTTCAAGCTCCTCTGCCATAGAACAAGTCAGATGGATCATTGATTTTTCTTCGCTTCTCATCATGATCGGCAGGAAAAACGTCATGGAGGCATCGGAAACGGTAATTTCCCCTTTTTCGATCAGATCAAGCATTCCCAGCGCAGAGGCGGCAAACATCAAGCGGACGTTCATTTCTCCGTCTGCCTGCATTTTCATGTTTTTTATCTGTTCCGTATTACGTCCGTTCCTTATACGTCAAACGACGCAGATACCTCTCCGTTTTCGGTTTCGACCGTTACTTTTCCTTCGCCGATTTTCAGCCTGCCGAGAGAGGAAAGATCGGGCACCTCCGGCAGTTCCCACCGTTTCTCGCCGCTTCCGTCCATATTTGCGATGCAGAGCAGAGGCGCAAATCTGCAATCGTCAAGGACCCGGACGTATAAGGCGGCATCCTTTTCATCAGTGCTGTCGTCCAGCCAGCACGCGCACATTTCCTCTCCCGCGCGGGCGTCACGGACCGCTCTGCACACGATGAGGTCAGCCCGAAACAGATTTTCCGAAACGCAGAACATTTTCAAAAATGCCATTTCCAAAACAGAGAATAAAAGCTCGGTATTCTCTCCCCGGATGAGGGAACAAAGGTCTTCTTCAGATACACCGACATTGTATTTTCCGGTTCTGTCATCGTATCCGGTATATGGGAGGACGGAGGAAAACACGACGTCAAGCGTGTCGATTCTTCCCATGGAATAGCGCCACTCGCGCAGTTTCAGCACGATCCGCCACACGACAGCGTTTATCGCCTTGTTTTCGATCGGGAAGACGGGACGTCCGTCCGATTCCCCGAACAGTCGGACTTTTTTAATGACTTGCATTTTTTCGGCATTTTTTATTTCCATCTTTCTGACCTTCATTTCAGTTTTGAACGCACCATTTATCTTTCAAATCCATCATCTCGTCCCGCGTCATGGAATACTGAACGAGTAACCTTTCATAAATGGCTTCGGCCAGAGGTCTGTTTTCGTTCAGCAGATCGACCGCCCGCTGATAACAGCGTTCCATGATTTTCGTTTCGGCGTCTTCGATCCGCTGCGTTTTCGCTTCCGATTCCCATGCCGGTCCGTCATAAAAGTTACAGCGGAAACAACCAAAACCTGCCGTGGCAAGCTTAGTGACAAGTGTGACCACAATGCGGGAAACCTTATTCATATCGTCGGTCACACCGGTACTTCTGTTCTTCGTGAAAATATCTTCCGCCGCCATGCCGCCGAGCAGTGCGGTGATCTCATCTTCGTATTCGGATACGGTGGAAGGCTCAACGTCTTCCGGTATCACTCTTACCCGTCCCATCGAGTGTCCTGCCGGAACCATGGAAATCCCGTTGACCTTTTCGGGATTCAGAACCAGCGCGATCACGGCGTGTCCCGCTTCGTGAATGGCGACCTGTTTTCTGCGCCGGTCGAGCTTCGTCATGTCCTCAACATCCTTGAACACCATCCGGTCGATCACCGTCTGAACCGCGTCCATCGTGATCGCTTTTCCGTTGTTCATGGCATAAATCGCCGCTTCGTTCACGATACATTCAAGCTGTGCGCCGGTAAACGTACCGGTAATTTTCGCAAAGAAACCGATATCCAGCTCCATCGGCATATTCAGCCCTGAAAGATAGTAGCGGATGATTTCTTCCCGGTCGCCCGGCGACGGCGGGAGGATCTCCATCATACGGTCAAACCGTCCCGCACGGAGCAGTGCTTCGTTCAGCATCCGGTAATCGTTGCAGGTCGCAACCACCAGAACGCCCGCCAAGTCCTTTTTGTCAAGCTCCTGCAGCAGAATCTTCATGACATTGCTGTTTGCTTCCATGTGATAATGCGGGGAAGTCTCGGCGATCTTGTCAAGCTCGTCCACGATCAGCACGCAAGGAACTTTTTCTTTTGCTTTTCCGAATGCGGTCTGTATTTTTTCGCCCGTATCTGCTCCGACGCAGTCTGCCGCGCAAAGCTCGACCGAAGCGATCCCCTCACAGATCACCGATTTTGCAAGCTGTGTCTTTCCGACGCCGGGAACACCGTAGAGCAGTACGCCGCGCGGGATGCGGATCCCCGAATCCTCATAATCCTTCAGATGCAGAAGCATATTCTGCAGCTCCGCGATCTGCTGTTTTTCTTTCTGATACCCGGCAATCTTATGTATGCTGTCCGTTGTCATTGTTGTTCTCTCCTTATGATACAATGCGAAAGATTTTTTCTGTTTTACATCTCTGCCTGCAATTATATCAGTTTTTCCCCCGATTTCAAGGAAAAAATGTTGCGAACAATGTTATCCGATCACTTTTGACGGATTTTTTCCCGCCCCGGCACGACAACCGAAAGACCCGCGTTACGGCACAGGGAAATGAGCGCGTCCCATTCCGCTTCCGTTTCGCGTGTGCGGCAAAGGATCGCCCACGCTTTTTGTCCGTCCTCTTCCGCAAACCGTGCGGCACGCCGTAAAAGCGCTTCCGCGACGTGCGGATCGTCGAAGGTGACGGGCTTTGTCACGACGATATCGTCTGCCTTCACCTCATCCGGGATTCCCCGGAAATGCTGATAGAAATCCCGCCTTGCACAGTCAATGAAACCGACGGGCTTGCCTTCCGCATACGCAAGAAAGCCCTCGACTCTTTGTTCGGTCATCAACTTGACTCTCGCGGCAATACACAAAAGAATATGATCGTAAAATTTGTTTTCCACGATCGGGTCTATATTAAACGACGAAAGCTCCTTCAGATCCATATGGTCGCCGAGCCCGATTCCGATCTCGTGTCCCGTTTGTTCCTTTTTCTCAAAGAACCGCACGTAGTCCCCTGCGTTCCTTGCGTTCAGGTACCTCGTCCTGATATACGGGACGCGGTCCCGCATCTTCCCGGCATAACTTCTGATCCGGGTATCGGCGTCAAAGAGCCCCTCTTCGGTCACGCTTTCGTCGTATATCCCGTTCTGATACAGGGCGGAAATAAAGACCACCCGCGTGCTGTTGACCTCTCTGAAATTGAGACTTCTGAAAACGTGGGGCACGACCTCGAGCGGCAGATCGGGCACTCCGTTTTCGATCGCCGTCAGGAACGCTCTCCGGTAATACTCTTTCGTCTCGCTCTCCTCTGCCGTCAGCCGTTCGGCAAAGAGCTCCCGGTCGCCTTTTTCATAGTTGAAGCAGAAATACGACGGGATGGCGCTGACAATCAGCCGCGGATCGCCCTTTTCGATCAGCTCCGCCGCGTAAGCCTTGATCTCCGGGTGGCGGCAGCTCAGGACGTACTTCGCCAGGACTTCGGTATCGTACGAGCGGGGATCGGTTTCGATCGCCTCCCGCAGCTCCGGCAGAAGCTCGTCCGGTTCGTCGGGGATCACGAACAGACGCCTCTCCGAAAACAGCCCCATCAGACGGAACCGGAACTGCTTTTTGCCGCCGACGGGGTCCCGGACCCGGGACTCGACCCGGCTGACGACCGCATCCGGAAGATACTCCGAGCGGAACAGACCGTACCGGTCGTACCCGACGTTTTCGTCCATGAAAAAGTCGGCGTCGAGCTTTCTGATCTCGGAGGGCGTCATCCGTCTGATCCGATGGATATCGTATTTCAGATAGTAATCGTCCGGGAATTTTTCCTCCATATAAGCACGAATTTCGGGATTTTTGTCGTGAAACAGCCCGAAAAGCACGTCGCACGAGGGCCGGGAGGGAAAGAACCCGGTCGCTTTCCGCATTTCGATTTCCCGGTCGATCAGCCTTTCCGTCCATTCCGCGGACCCGTCAAAGGCAGCGAGCGCGTTGAACGCGTTTTTATAGGACAGACAAAGCTCGTTCAGCGCGGCGATCTCCGGCTTTTCTGCCGCTTTGATCTTCTCTTCCATCTTTCCGACCGAATCGAAGAGACGGAACAGATTCTTATCGTGAAAGGACTCCGCCGCCTCACAGACCCGTCTGTAATTCTCTTCGTAGACGGTGCCGAGCAGTTCTCCCAGCTTCTTTTCCTGCGCCGGACTGCACCAGCGCTTCATCAGAAGCACGTGGTACGGCTTGGGCGCGTCAAGCGAAAACAGCGCCGAAAGCAGTTCCGCCCGGATCCGCTCCGCATCCTCAAAGGAGGAAAGAAGGTCATCCTCGTACCCGAAGCAGTGATTCTGTACGTTGTTTTTTCCGGTCATGAGATACGCCCGGAACGGTTCGAGGAACCGCGATTTGTCGGGCTCGCGGCGCAGACGGATGACGGCAAGCCCCAGCCCGGCGTTCAGATACGAGGTGAATTCTTCGGCTGTCATCAGCCCCGTTCCGCCGTTTTTCAGATGGCAGCGCTTTTCCTCGCTGATCCTCTTTTCAAAGCCGCTTTTCCGGTATTGCAGCGGTGTCACGCCGTATTTCTTTTTGAAGGCACGGATGTAATAATTGAAGTCCGAAAAGCCGTATTTTTCCGCGACCGCTTCCACGGTCACCTGCGTGAACAAAAGATCCGGGCGGCTCTGCCCGAGGCGCTCCGAAAGAACGTACTGCCCCGGCGTCATTCCGGTCAGCTTTTTAACCGTTTCGGCAAGAGTGGTACGGTTCATTTTGAACTTCCGGCAGAGAGACGGGAGAGAAAGGTCCTCCTTCAGGTTCTCGCGGATATACCGTAGTATTTCGTTCGTCACGTCGCCGCTTTTTCCCGCGTGCGCCGCCTCCGCGATCCTCAGGATTGCGATCATATCGGAACGGGCACGGCAGGACCACAGCGCGTCGATCTCGTGATTGCCGATATTCCGCTCCGCCGAGACGAGCAACGTCATGATGAGATCGTATTCGCTTTCCGTCAGTTTGATGATGCCCCGGTAATCCTTCCCGCGCTCACGGAACAGATAGAAATCGGGATAGCCGTACTTTTCCCGCATTTCCCCGTACACCGGATCGTCGATGATCGCGGTGCTCAGGTTGACGTTGTAGAAATACGGGAGGAAGGACAGGGTCTTCACGTCGTACTCCCATTGTGCGTCCTTCAGGATATCCGTATCGGAAAGGCAGAACAGATATCGCCCGGAAAGACGGACGTCCTCTCCGTTCAGGACGAACCGCAGTTCTTTTGCGTTCACAAGGGAAATCGAATACGCCGTCCCGTCGCTTTCAAACCGTTCGGAAACGTGGATCAAAGAATACTCGTAATTCATACAAACCGATTCGCTTTGCGTTACGCTTCACGTTACGCTTCGCAGAGCGCCCTTTCATCACCGATCGCGTTCTTTTTCTTTATCATATCATAAAAAATCCGATTTGAAAAGACGTGGAACGCAGGAAAAACAGCATTTTTTACAGCGTCCAACCATAGATACAGTTTTTTCGGTCTCAAACGGCGGGTTCCTCCCTTTTGCATTCCGACGCGGGAAAAACACCCCTCATCTTGACAACCTCGTTCTTTATTTATATAATTATGTCAATGACCGGGCTGATGCAGGTGAAAGAAGCCGATAAATCAAAAAAGAAGAAGGAGGACGACGCCGTACGGCGGCGCCGAAGAAAAATGATGGAACTGCAGAACACCGCAAAAACGACCCGCGGAAAGCGCACCGTGGCAGGATTCTGTGCCCTGCTTGTCTTGTTCCTTGCGATCTCGGAGGGGGTGCTGTTCTTGCTGCACCAGATCTCCGATCCGGACTTTCAAACGGTGATCAGCCTCGCGTACTTTGAGGAAAGCCCGGGATACACGGTCGACGGCAGAAACCCGAACGAAAACCGCGGATATCTTCTGGTTCTCCTGATCGGTGTTCTGACTGCCTCTATCGTGCTTGCGATCGAGTGTACGCAGTCCGCGTGGAGGTCGGGAAGAACGCCGTGGTGGATCTTTCTGCCGATCGTCACGCCGCACGTCGTCCTTTTCCTGTTCCTCCTGATCCGGATGGTGCTCGCTCTGCTGGGCATCTTGCTGTTTTTGGGCGTTCTGTTTATCCACGGGCTGTGGCACGATTCCGACTGACCCGCACGCCTTCTCCCGCGCAAACGAAAAAGCCGACCGCAGATCACCGCGGTCGGTCTTTTTTCGTTTGTCGTGGGGTCAGTCGGACGACCTATAGTCAGTCGGGCGTCTCGTCAAGGCTGTAGGGATCGCTTTCCGTAACGATGTCCTCCGCCTCAAAGCGGACGATTTCGACGGTGGGTTCCTCGTAAACAAGCTTTTCTTTTTCCATCGGTATCACTCCTTTTTCCGTTCGGTTATGATTGCCAATTACTGTGCATCCCGAGCCGCCTGCGTGGCAAGGCAGTATTCGTACATGGCGGAAACTGCGTACTGGAACGCGGTCTCGGTTTCAGCGGACACGCCGCCGTTGTAAACGAGGTAAGCGTAGGTAAGCGCGGAGAGATTGTTGATCACGATCTTGCCGTCGTCGATATTGACCTTGAAGGTTCTCGTCAGCTGATGCGCCATGATGCCGGAGATCACGACCTGATATCTGCCGTCGGTCAGCAGGGTGGCTTCGACCGCCTTGCCGTTGACCTTCACGGAAGGAACGTGACCGTCTTCGACCTCAAGGTAAAGCACGATCGAGGTCTCGGCGTCGAGGACCAGCGTGCAGGAGGTGCCGTTCACCAGCGTGTAGCCGTCTTCGACCGTCTTTTCCAGTTTGAAGGCCTCGACCGCGTCGGTATCGAGGAGCGTAACGGAGTTGTCGCTCTGCTTCGCGGTCTGATAATCGCCGCCCTCACCGACCGTGTATTCGCTGTGAGAAGCGTCGAGCGCTGCCTGTGCGTAGTAGGTGTAGTTGTAGATCGCTTCGATCAGGTCGAGGATCAGTGCGTCCTCTTCCGCGTTGCCGGTCCCGGCGGTGCGGAGCGCCTTGACCTGCTCCAGATACTCGTCAACAGTGATCGGGTTCGCGCGGGTCATGGTCTTGCCGCCGTCGTGGAAGACCAGCGTGATCTTTTCGTTCACTTCAAGAACGTTGAGGTGGCAGGTGAAGATCACGGTACCGCCGTCAACGATCGCATCGGAGAGCTTCATCGTCTCGGTGCGGATATTGTCGCCGATGATGAATTCCATATAAGCGTCCTCGTCGTGCTCGGCGCCGAGGAGCTCCCCGCGGAACCGGAACGCAAGCGTGCTGTCGAGCGCGAGGCTCTTGCTGATAAAGCGGAAGAAGGGCGTGAAAAGGGTCAGATTGTCGATCGCGGTTTCCAAAGCAGCTGCCGCAGCGTCGATCTCGGACTGATCCGCAGCATCGGTCAGCGCAGTCTGCGCGGCGATATAGGCGACCTGCGCGGCAGCCCAGCTGTCGGCGGTATAGTTACTCTCGTCCAGAGCCGCGAATTCGGAGATGACCGCCTCAAGCGCGCCGGTATCGATGGGGTGCTTCAGATTGGCGATCGCCGCCACCAGAGCAGCCGTTGCTTCGTCGATGTCTTCCTGGAAATATTCATAGGTATTGCGCAGGATCGCGTAAAGTCTGCCGTTCGCGTCGACGGCGATGTCCCAGCTTTCTTCGGTGTAATCTTTATACCACAGATCTCCGAACGCGTTCCGTGCCTCAATAGCCGCGGTCAGATCCGCCTTGTTATCCAGCGCCGCACGGAGCTGGTCGACCATCTCGTCGACCAGATCCTGTTCGCTCGCGCTGTAGTCGCCCGGATAACTGATGTAGTAAGTATTCACGACCCACACCAGATCGCCGAGCGTTTCCCATACGTCATAGGTGTACTGATCGTAAGGCGCATTTTCCGCTTCGCTGACGATCTCGATCAGCTCCGTCATATCGGCATGCAGATCCAGAGCGTTGTACGCCGCCAGCAGCTTGTCGTACGCAGAGTCGATCAGATCCTGAGCGTCTTCCGACAGATCACGCTCCACGTCGGTCGCATCGCACAGAGCTTCGTCCAGATCGCTGATGGAATCGGTGGTATACTTTTCGTATACTTCATCCCACGGATCCCCGATCTCTTCGATCAGCGCGTCCAGCAGGCTGTAATCGGCAATTCTCTTCAGCCCGTCTTTCGCGTCTATCAGGTCAGAACACGCAATATCGATCTCGTCCTGTCCCGCAGAATCGTCTTCGAAAACGCTCCGAGCGGTGTTCAGGGCGTCGATAAAAGCAGCCCAGCTGTCAGACGTGTAGTCGCTCTCATTATAGAAGTTTTCCGCTTCGAACAAAACGTTTTCGAGCTCGTCCCGATTGACCGGAACGTACTCGTCCAGTTTGTCAAAGGCGTCAATCATCGCCGCGACCTTGCTGTCGAGTTCGCTCTGGTCGGCGAAACCGTTTCCGTACTCGATCGGTCCCGTAAGATCAGCAAGAGCGTAATCCACGCCGGCTTCTTCCCATACTTCATACGGATACTGGGACCTCTTGTATTCATATTCTGCGAATCTGGCAAGGGCGTCGTCCCTTCCGGTAAAGTCGAGTTTTTCGAGATAGTCTCCCATATCCGACTCGAAACTGCGAGCGGCAAAATCCAGATCATCCGCGGTCACGTCCGTATCCGGTTCCTGGGCTCTTTCCAATAATGCTTTCGCATCCGCACACGAATAATCACGAATTTGCTCGTAGCCGAAGTAGCCGTATTCCTTCGGCTCCAGCGCCTCAAAATCCTCGATCAAGCTGCTGAGTTTTGCGAAGGATTCGTCAAAATCCTCCGCGGAGACGGCAAGCGCAAAGCATTGGACGATCATGAACAGCGTCAGAAAGACGCCCAATGCTTTTTTCGTCATTGTCATATTCTTTCTCCTTTTCGTTCGGGCCATTCGCCCGTTTTTTTTTCGGAACTCCTTCCGAACGGGTCTCGGAGCATTCCGCCTTCCCTGCCCGCGTGCCGATCCGCGGCGGGAAGACGTATCTATTCCTATTTATATATTATATTTTTTAACGTCATAAATGCAAGAACATTTTATGAATAATTCATATATAACGCTTCATAATTATCCGTATTTTTCCGGTGAGGGAGGAAGGATGCGGGAACCGTTCCTTCCCCGAAGGGCGACGCATTTTTTCTGTTGACGAAAGCGCCCGTTTCGTGTATAATAAGGTGGATTACGGCGAAGCGGCAGGATGCCGCGCTTATCAAAATTCTATTTCCGAAAGGAGCTTCTGCCATGCTGATCAAGAACGGTCTTGTGTTCGACTGTGTTTCAAAAGAGCCCCGCCGTGCCGATCTCCGTCTTTCCGGCGGCAAGATCGCGGAGATCGGGTACGATCTCGTCCCCGCCCCGGGAGAGGAGATCTTCGACGCTTCCGGTCTCTCGGTCTATCCGGGCTTCGTGGACGCGCACTGTCATCTCGGACTCGACAACTACGGGATGGGCTACGAGGGGCAGGATTACAACGAAATGGGGGATATCGTCGCCTGCCAGCTCCGGGCGATCGACAGCTTCAATCCCTTTGAGGGCGCGATCCCGGCGGCGCTCGCCGCGGGCGTCACCACGGTCGGGACCGGCCCCGGGAGCGCGAACGTGCTCGGCGGGACCTTCATCGCCGTCAAGACCTGCGGCAAATGCGTCGACGATATGATCGTCCGCGATCCCGTCGCAATGAAGTGCGCCTTCGGCGAGAACCCGAAGCGCTGCTACCAGTCCAAAGGCGATTCCGCCCGTATGACCACCGCCGCCAAGCTGCGCGAAATGCTCTTCGCGGCGAAGGACTACCGCGCCCGCAAGCTCGCCGCCGGTGACGACGTCACGAAGCAGCCCAAATACGATATGAAAATGGAGGCGCTGATCCCCGTCCTCGAACGTCAGATCCCCCTCAAGGCGCACGCGCACCGCGCCGACGATATCTGCACCGCGATCCGTATCGCGCGTGAGTTCGGTCTGCGCATGACCCTCGAGCACTGCACCGAGGGGCACCTGATCCCCGACGAGGTCGCCCGCTCCGGCTTCCCCGCCGCCGTCGGCCCCAGTCTCACCCACGCCACAAAGATCGAGCTGACGAACAAGACCTTCGCCACGCCCGGCATCCTCGCCCGCGCCGGCGTGCCCGTCAGTATCATTACCGACTCGCCCGTCATTCCCGAGCAGTATCTCTCCCTCTGCGCCGGCCTCGCCGTCAAAGCGGGCATGGATCCCTTCGACGCCCTCCGTGCCATTACGATCCGCCCCGCCGAACACCTCGGCATCGCCGACCGCGTCGGCTCCCTCGAGGTCGGCAAGGACGCCGACGTCGTCATCGTCTCCGGCGATCCCCTTTACAGCAATCACGAGGTCAAAGCCGTCTTCGTTGACGGCGTACTGAGGGTACGGGGACGCGACGTACTTTCTCTATGAGAAAGTACCAAAGAGGCAGCCGCCGAACCGTTTTCCTTGCCTCTCCGTGCAAAGCGCAGTTATCCCGGCATACCGCCGATACCCCATATCCACCGTCCGGAAGGGTCCGCCCCTTCCGGCTTTTTTTCTCAAGGCGCTTGTACCCGAAAATATAATAACCCGGAAGGGGGTCAATCCCTTCCGGGTGATTTGCGGCGTGAAAAACGCACCTTGCGATTTTTGATCGCTTTGGTCGAAGAGACAAAGAAAACGGTTCTGCGGGTGCCTCTTTGGTCCTTTCTCTAAGAGAAAGGACGTCGCGTCCCCCGCGTCTTATTTGCTCAGCGCCTCGTCGATCGCTTTGGCGGCGGTTTTTCCGGCGCCCATCGCGAGGATGACGGTCGCGGCGCCGGTCACGGCGTCGCCTCCGGCGTAAACGCGATCGCGGGAGGTCTTTCCGGTCGCTTCCTCGACGACGATGCCGCCGTGGCGGTTGACCTCAAGACCGGCGGTGGTGGACTTGATCAGCGGGTT
>JAZLIW010000194.1:0-4548 GCA_045617585.1 Eubacteriales bacterium | reverse complement strand
CGCCCGCGGTCGCGGGACCGTCGGCGATGACCTCGCCCTTGGCGACGGCCTGACCCTGGTCCACGATCGGGCGCTGGTTGACGCAGGGGCCCTGGTTGGAGCGCGTGAACTTGATCAGATGATAGACGTCCTTCTTGCCGGACTCGTTGCGGATCGTGATCTCGTCGGCGCTGACCGCCTCGACGATACCCGCTTCTCTCGCGCAGACGACGACGCCGGAGTCGACGGCTGCCTTGTATTCCATACCGGTACCGACGATCGGAGACTCGGTGGTGAGCAGCGGGACAGCCTGCTTCTGCATGTTGGAGCCCATGCGCGCACGGGTGTTATCGTGGTGTTCCAGGAAGGGGATCATTGCCGTCGCGGCGGAGACCACCATCTTCGCGGTGACGTCCATATAATCCGCCTTGTTCGCGTCGATCTCGATGATCTCGGCGCGGTCGCGGGCGGTAACGCGCTTTTTCAGGAAGAAGCCTTCCTCGTCGAGCGGCTCGTTCGCCTGCGCGACGATATAGTTGTCCTCGACGTCGGCGGTCATGTACTCGATCGTATCGGTGACGCGGGAGCGGACGGTGCCGTCCTCACCGACGACGTGCTCGACCTTGCGGTAGGGCGCCTCGATGAAGCCGTAGTCGGAAATGCGGGCGTAGGTGGAAAGATAGGAGATCAGACCGATGTTCGGTCCTTCAGGGGTCTCGATCGGGCACATCCGTCCGTAATGCGTGTAGTGAACGTCACGGACCTCGAAGGAGGCGCGGTCACGGGACAGACCGCCCGGGCCGAGCGCGGAGATACGGCGCTTGTGCGTCAGCTCCGCAAGGGGGTTGTTCTGATCCATGAACTGGGACAGAGGAGAGGAACCGAAGAATTCCTTGATCGCGGTGGTGACCGGACGGGTATTGATCAGCATATCGGGCGTCAGGGTCTCGTTGTCCGACACGCTCATTTTCTCCTTGACGATCTTGTCCATACGGGCAAAGCCGATGCGCATCTGATTCTGCAGCAGCTCGCCGACCGAACGCAGACGGCGGTTGCCGAGGTGGTCGATATCGTCCACGCAGCCGACGTCGTAGTTGAGGCCGATCATATAGTTAATGGAAGCAAAGATATCGTCCTTCGTGATGTGCTTGGGAGACAGCTCTGCGGCGCGGTCGGCGCAGGCCTTCTTCACCGCCTCGGCGTCGTCGCCGTACTGATCGGCGATCGAACGCAGAACGGCGCAGCTGACCTTCTCGCTGATGCCGGGAATACCCTCCAGCCCGTAGCCGAGGACGTCCTTCGGCTCGACGGTGCCGTTGGAGAAGATCTTGAGCTCGCGGTCACCGTCCAGACGGATCCACGCCTCGTTGACGGCGGCGTGCTCGACGGCAAGCGCCTTCTCACGGGTCATGAGCTCACCCTCGTCGAACAGCAGCTCGCCCGTGATCGCGGAAACGACGGGGCGGGACAGGGTCTTGCCCTCGAGGCGGCGGCTGATGGCAAGCTTATGGTCGAACTTGTATCTGCCGACCGGCGCCAGATCGTAGCGCTTGGGGTCGAAGAACAGATTGTTCAGAAGGAGCTGTGCGCTCTCGACCAGCGGAGGCTCGCCGGGACGCAGCTTCTTATAGATCTCTTTCAGCGCCTCGTCACCCGCGGAGGTACCGCTCTCCACGGCCTGCGCCGTGCAGGGGTCGCGCTCGATGGTGGCGCGGATGCGGGGATCGTCGCCGAACAGGGCGATGATGTCCTGATCGTTCTCGATACCGAGGGAGCGGATCAGGATCGTGACCGGGATCTTGCGGTTCTTATCGATACGGACGTAGAAAACGTCGTCCGCCGCGATCTCGTATTCGAGCCATGCGCCGCGGTAGGGGATCACCGTGTTGCTGAAGGTGCGCTTGCCGCTCTTGTCGATGTCGGACCCGTAGTAGATACCGGGGGAACGGACGATCTGGGAGACGACGACGCGCTCCGCGCCGTTGATCACGAAGGTACCGTTGTCGGTCATCAGCGGGAAATCGCCCACGAAGACGTCCTTCTCAACGACCTCGCCGGTCGTCTTGTTATAGAGCCGGACGACGACGCGCAGAGGAGCCGCGTAGTTGATATCGCGTTCCTTGCAGTCCTCCACGGTATGTGCCGGAGACTTGCTGATCGAATAATCAACGAACTCGATCTGCAGATTGCCGGAATAGTCCGTGATCGGAGACACGTCGCGCAGAACTTCCATCAGGCCTTCTTTCAGAAACCACTGGTAGGATTTCTTCTGCACCTCAATGAGATTCGGCATCTCGAGAGCTTCGTCGATCTTTGAGAAACTCATGCGGACGTTTCTGCCGAGCTTATGGGGTTTGACCATAGCAATTTACACTCCTTTTTGAAGGTTTGTTCTTTCCGAAAAACGCAGAATTCGGGCGCAACCATCCACGCCCCATCCGCGGAGCACTCCGTACAACAAGCTGGTTACCGTTGAATTATAAAGTGCCCCGGAACGGCGCGTGACGCATCACACCCGGATCCGAATCGTTCAGTTGTTTGGGAAGGACGGCCTCGTACGGCAGATAAATCAGCCTGCCGCGCCGCTTTTCGCCGCGTTCCCCCGCTCTCTTCCGGCAAATTGCCGAAATCGTGTGGAATATCATTATAACACCGGCACGTAAATTTGTCAACAGAGAAAATAAAATTCACAAAAAATTAATAAATAAAATTTTGAAAAAATCCTTGCTTTTTTGATGAAGCTGTGCTATGATATGTCAGTACGAAATTGAATCCACGTCTGGAGGTGAATGAATTGCCGAACATCAAGTCCGCAAAGAAGCGTGTCCTTACCTCTGCCGCGAAGGCACTGGAAAACAAGATGATCAAGAGCGCGCTGAAGACCGCGATCAAGAAGTTTGACGCAGCCTGCGCTTCCGGCGACAAGGCAGCCGCTACCGCGGCATACACCGACGCCGTCAAGAAGATGGACAAAGCGGTTGCCAAGGGTATCGTTCATAAGAACAATGCCGCGAGACATAAGAGCCAGTTTACCATCAAGCTGAACAAGGTCGGCGCCTGAGCCGGAGAACCGCGTAAATGCGGTTCTTTTTCTTTTCCGTTTTTCCCGCTTTTCACGGGAAGCCACTTGCTTTTTTTTCCGGGCGGGTATATAATGGATTTTATGAGAAACAGTGCACCAACGAACCGAAAAGGAGTTCCTGATGAATAACGTTCCGAAACCGGGAAAGACCCGCCGCGCCGGGGATTCCGTCTATTCCTATCTTGCCTTTAACGGCATCCTTTCCGCCTTTCTTCTGGCGGCGATCCGCCTGCTCGAGCTGCTCATCGGTCTGAAGGACATCGCGGACGTCTATCGCGGTCCCGCCTTCCTTGAGATCCTGTTTACCGTCCTGATGATCGCGGCGCTCGCCGGCACCGCCGCCGTCTGCCTCTTCAGGAAGGACACCGTCCTGCCCGGGGAGTTCCCGCCCTGCGACACGCCGCTGCTCTTCAGCTCGCTCCTCGCCGGGTTTCTGATGCTCGCCTATCTGTACTTCCGCACGAAGATCGATTCCTCGCTCGGCGCCAGTGCCGCGGCGAATCAGCTCGCCCGTCTGCCCTCGCTCCTGACCATGATCTTCGCGCCGCTGTCGGCGGCGTATTTCCTGCTCCATCTGTTCTGGACGAAGCCGCCCCGCAAGCTCGCCGGTTTCCTCTCCTTCTTCCCCGTCCTGTTCTGCGCCGCATTCCTGATCAGCATCTATTTCGATTCCGGCTGCGCGCTGAACAATCCGATCCGCGTCATGACGCAGGTCTCCCTCTGCTTTACCCTGTTCTTTTTCGCCGAGGAATCCCGGATGCTGGTCAGCAAGCCGCTGCCCCGCCTCACGTTCATGGCGGGAACGATGATGATCCTCACCGGCACCGCATCCGCTCTGCCGATCATCACCCTCTCCTTCATCCTTCACCAACCGATGAACCTCTATTCCCTCTACGGCGCGCTTCAGATCGGCTTCATCGCCTACGCGGTCACCCGTCTGAACACCCTGCTCCGCGCGCCTGCCGCGCCGGCAGATACAGCAGCCGACGAAGAAAAAGCGGAGACTGCCGAGGGGAAAGAACCGTAAAGATCGGTAAGGATCGGATAAGATCAAAAAGAAAAAAGAGGCCGTTTTCGGCGCATGCTGATAAGGATGTTTTTTGAAGCGTTTTCGGAACGCGCCGAAAATGAAGACGCCCTGACGGGCTAATGAAGGAATGAAGGCGCTCCGCTAATGAAGAAATGAAAAAGGGAGAACGAGAGAAATGAGGGGGCGTCTTCGCTTCATTAGGTGCGAAGCACCGTCTTAATTAACGAGCGAAGCGAATGACTTCATCAACGTCAGCGACTTCATTCACAAATATCAACTTGACTAAAACGACATCATTCGGAAATTATATATAATTTCCCTGCTTGCTATGGTATAAGACAAAAATACCCACCGTAAAGGAATTTTGTTTCCCTCTTCGGTAGGTATTTTTTATAGTTAGGCAAACTTGGGGGTATTACTTTTTTCCACGAACAATCATTGTAATTGAAACAGATGT
>JAZLIW010000193.1:0-2310 GCA_045617585.1 Eubacteriales bacterium | reverse complement strand
GATACGTTCGGTGGCGGCGGGAGCAAGCCCCCGCCCTGCGGTCGGCAGCTTGCTTCCCTCAAAAACGCCTGCCCGCCGGGGATCCTCTCCCGGGCGGGCAGTACCGTATCTGATGATTGACCGCTTACCCGTTCTGCGCGTGTTTCGCCCGCAGGGCGGCGGCTTTTTCGGGCATCCCGTGCGCCTCGTAGATCCCGGCGATGCGTTCGACGACCGCGGGTTTCAGTTCCGCGCCGCTTTCCGCGATCCGGTCACAGAGCGCCAGCGCGTTTTCCCCGTCCCCGGCTCCCTCGTAAGCGCGGGCAAGATGGGAAGCGATCCTTGCCGTTTTCACGTAACCTTCTCCGTACACCTTCCGGAACAGCGCGAGCGCCTTTTCCCCCGTCCCGACCGCACGGCTGAATTCCCCGAGATCGTTCAGCGTCGCCGTCAGATTGTTCAGGATATTCAGCGTGTCGGGATGCTCCTCGCCGAGCGCCGTGCGGCAGAGGGCATAGAGTTTTTCGTCCAGTTCCGCTTCGCGCCGATGATCCCCGAGATCTCCGTACGCGAGCGCCAGACGGTTCAGGTTCTTCAGTGTGTCGGGATGCTTCTCCCCGAGGACCTTGCACCGGAGGGCGTACACCGTTTCCAGCAGCTCCGCCGCCCGCTTTTGATCCCCGAGCGCGTCGTAGGTGACCGCAAGATCGTACAGGCTCGTCAGCGTATCGGGATGCTCCTCACCGAAGACCCTGCATCGGAGCACGTACAGTTTTTCCCGTGCGTTTGCTTCCCGCTGCCGGTCGCCGAGCGCACCGTATGAATAAGCCAGATTGTTCAGGCTGATCAGCGTGTGGGGATGCTCCTCGCCGAGGACCCTGCACCGGAGCGCGTACGTTTTTTCATTCAGCTCTGTCTGCCGCCGGTGATCGCCGATCTCACCGTACGAATAAGCCAGATTGCCCAGGCTGACCAGCGTGTCGGGATGCTCCTCGCCGAGGACTTTGTACCGGAGCGCGTACGCTTTCTCGTTCAGCTCTGTCTGCCGCCGGTGATCGCCGAGCTTGCCGTACGCGCTCGCCAGATCGCTCAGGCATTTCAGCGTGTCGGGAGCCTCCTCACCGAGCGTTCTGCACCGGAGCGCGTACAGCTTTTCCCGTGCTTCCGCCTCCCGCTTCCGGTCGCCGAGCTTGCCGTACGTGATCGCCAGATTGCTCAGGCTGATCAGCGTGTCGGGATGCTCTTCGCCGAGGACTTTGCACCGGAGGGCGTACGCTTTTTCGGTCAGTTCCGTCCGGAGCCGGTGATCGCCGAGCTCGCCGTACGTGACCGCCAGATTGCTCAGGCTCGTCAGCGTGTCGGGATGCTCCTCGCCGAGGACTTTGCGGCGGATCAGGTACGTTTTTCTTTCCAGTTCCGCTTCCCGCTGACTGTCGCCGAGTTCACCGTACGTGAACGCCAGATTGCTCAGGCTCGTCAGCGTGTCGGGATGCTCCTCGCCGAGGACCCTGCACCGGAGGGCGTACGCTTTTTCATTCAGCTCCAGCGCCCGGCGGCAGTCGTCGAGCTCGCCGTACGCGCTCGCCAGATTGCTCAGGCAGGTCAGCGTGTCGGGGTGCTCCTCGCCGAGGATCCTGCAGGAGAGCGTGTACGCCTTTTCTTTCAATTCCAGTGCCTGCTGACGTTCGCCGAGCTCGCCGTACGTGAATGCCAGATTGTTCAGGCACCTCAGCGTGTCGGGATGCTCCTCGCCGAGGACCCTGCAGGAAAACGCATACGCTTTTTCTTTCAATTCCAGTGCCCGCCGATGCTCGCCGAGCTCGCCGTACATGCCCGCCAGATTGCTCAGGCAGGTCAGCGTGTCGGGATGTTCCTCGCCGAGGACCCTGCAGGAGAGCGCGTACGCTTTTTCGTTCAGCTCCAGCGCCCGCCGATGCTCGCCGAGTCCGCTGTACGCGCCCGCCAGATTGATCAGACTCTTCAGCGTGTCGGGATGCTCTTTACCGAGGACCCTGCACCGCAGCGCGTACGCTTTTTCGTTCAGTTCCAGTGCCCGGCGAAAGTCGCCGAGATTCGTGCACGCGACCGCAAGATTGTTCAGGTCCCTCAGCGTGTCGGGATGCGTCTCCCCGAGGACCTTGCGGCTGAGCGCGTATGCTTTTTCGCTCAGTTCCAGCGCCCGCCGACGGTCACCGAGCGCCCCGTACGCGGATGCCAGATTGTTCAGAACGGTCAGCGTATCGGGATGCTCCTCGCCGAGGACCCTGCAGGAGGGCGCGTACGCTTTTTCCTGCAGTGCCAGCGCCCGCACGGGATCGCCGAGATCCTGGT
>JAZLIW010000192.1:0-2513 GCA_045617585.1 Eubacteriales bacterium | reverse complement strand
AGATCCGCTTCCTCGGCGCCTCGATCGACGGCGGGCTCGCTGCAAGATGTATCGAAAGCGGCGATTTTGACGTCATGCAGATGGCGTATAACCTGAACGACCACGGCAACATGGGGAATATCGCACGCGCAAGGGAGCTCGGCATCGGCGTTTTCGTCCGGTGCGGGCTCGGCAACGGGCTCTTCACGCCCCGCGCGCTCGCGTTCGGCGACCGGCTCCGCCCCGAGGTGAGAGAGCGTCTGGAACGCTCGCTCGACCGCATCGGCGGGGATCGGGAGGACGCGATGAAGACGCTGATGGCGCTCGATCTCCGGTTCCTTTACGAGACGCCGGGGATCAGCTCGGTCATCATCGGCACCAAAAAACCCGAAAATATCGCTAAAAATATCGCCCTGATCGAAGAAAAGACCGACGGCGCGCTGTTCGCCGACGTGAAAGCGATCTGGGGGATCTGAACTCTGAACCGAAAGGATGTTATTACGTTATGTTCCGGATCGTACGTAAGGAAATACTGAATCCCACGGTCGTGCGGATGGAGATCCTCGCGCCGCTCGTCGCCCGCAAGGCGAAGGCGGGGCAGTTCATCATCCTGCGCGTCGACGAAGAAGGGGAGCGCATCCCGCTGACCGTCGCCGGTTACGACCGTGAAAAGGGGACCGTGAGGGTCATCTTCCAGATCGTCGGTTCCACGACGAAAAAACTCGCGGAAAAAGAAGAGGGCGGGGAGATCGCCGATTTCGTCGGCCCGCTCGGCAATCCGACCTCGGTCTACGGCATGAAAAAGGTCTGCGTGGTCGGCGGCGGCGTCGGCTGCGCGATCGCGCTTCCGGTCGCCGAGGCGCTGAAGGAGAACGGCGCGGAGGTCACCTCGATCGTCGGGTTCCGCACCGCGGATCTCGTGATCCTCGAAAAGGAGTTCCGTGCCGCGTCCGACCGCTTTATCATGATGAGCGACGACGGTACGGTCGGTGAGAAGGGGCTCGTGACCTCTCCGCTCAAGGCGATGCTTGAGGCGGGGGAGACCTTCGACGCCGTGATCGCCATCGGGCCGCTGGTCATGATGAAGTTCGTCGTCCTGACCGCGAAGCCCTTCGGCGTGAAGACGGTCGTCTCGATGAACCCGATCATGATCGACGGGACCGGGATGTGCGGCTGCTGCCGTCTGACCGTCGGCGGAAAGACGCGGTTCTCCTGCGTGGACGGACCCGAGTTCGACGGGTACGAGGTGGACTTTGACGAGGCGATCAAGCGCGGCGGGATGTACCGCGACTTTGAGCGCTCCGCTTACGAAAAGACCTGCAATCTCTTCAAAAAGGAGGCGGAATGACGTGGCAAACATGAGTCTCAAAAAGAATCCCATGCCGGTCCAGCCCGCCGATGTGCGGAGCACCAACTTTTCCGAGGTGGCGCTCGGCTACGACGAGGCTGCCGCGCTCGACGAGGCGGCGCGCTGTCTGAACTGCAGGAATATGCCCTGCGTTTCCGGGTGCCCGGTCAACATTCATATCCCCGCCTTCATCGAGAAGGTCCGGGAGGGCGATTTCGAGGGGGCGTATCAGATCCTTTCCGCGTCCTCCTCTCTTCCGGCGGTCTGCGGGCGGGTTTGCCCGCAGGAGAGCCAGTGCGAGGCAAAATGTGTCCGCGGGATCAAGGGCGAGCCGGTCGGCATCGGCAGGCTGGAGCGCTTCGTCGCCGACTGGCACAACGCGCACGCGGAAGGCGCGGCGGTGAGACCGGAGCCGAACGGACACCGCGTCGCCGTCGTCGGTTCCGGTCCCTCCGGGCTGACCTGCGCGGGCGACCTTGCCAAAAAGGGCTACGCCGTCACTGTTTTCGAGGCGCGGCACACCGCGGGCGGCGTGCTGGTCTACGGCATTCCCGAGTTCCGTCTGCCCAAGGCGATCGTGAAGAAGGAGGTCGACACCCTCCGTTCCCTCGGCGTCAAGATCGTGACCGACGCGGTCATCGGCCGCACGCTGACGGTCGACGAGCTCTTTGACGAGATGGGCTTCGAAGCGGTCTTCATCGGCTCCGGCGCGGGGCTGCCCCGCTTCATGGGGATCCCCGGCGAGTCGCTGAACGGCGTCTGCTCTGCGAACGAGTTCCTGACCCGCAGCAATCTCATGAAGGCGTACCGCCCGGATTCCGATACGCCGATCGTTCACGCCGCAAAGACCGTGGTCGTCGGCGGCGGCAACGTGGCGATGGACGCA
Source organism: Eubacteriales bacterium (assembly GCA_045617585.1). Taxonomy (GTDB): domain Bacteria; phylum Bacillota; class Clostridia; order Oscillospirales; family CAG-272; genus CAKRZE01. The sequence goes on along the minus strand of JAZLIW010000192.1, from coordinate 300 downwards.
GCGCGGACCGCAAAGCGCCTCGGCTCCGACGTGACGATCGTCTACCGCCGGACCGAAAAGGAACTCCCCGCCCGTGCGGAGGAGGTCGAACACGCCAAAGAAGAGGGCATCCGGTTCATGATGCTGACTAACCCGATCGAGCTGATCGGGGAGAACGGCGCGGTCCGCTCCGTGCGCTGTCAGGTCATGGAGCTCTCCGAGCCCGACGAAAGCGGCAGAGCGAAGCCCGTCCCGAAGGAGGGCTGCGAGGTCACCGTCGAGGCGGACTGCGTGATCATGGCGATCGGCACGTCTCCGAAC
>JAZLIW010000191.1:0-17550 GCA_045617585.1 Eubacteriales bacterium | reverse complement strand
GAACGACGTCCCCGCTTTCGGTCTCGATCACACAGTATGCTTCTGCGGAATACGCGTCCGCACGGAGGGGAAGAGCAAGCAGAAAAAGGAGGAGGAAAAGACAGGAAACGGTACGTTTCATCGTGCGGTCCCTTTCACGGTCGTTTTTCTGCCACTCTATGAAAGGGTCTTCTTCTTTATGCTTCTTTGGAGTCGGCGGCGGCCTTTTCGGCTTCCTTTTCCGCTCTCTTTTCAGCCTTCAGCGCTGCCTTTTCCGCCTTCTTTGCTTCCTTCTCGGCACGCTTGACTTCCTTCTGCAGCTCCTTGTCGTTGAGCTTGTCGGCGCCCTCGTCGATCTCCTCGTCGTCCAGGCCGTCAGGATCCTTCTTGCCGAAGGTGTTCTTGACCTTGGTGATGAGATCGGGAGACTTCTCGATCAGGCTGCTGATGGTATCGACGATCGAAACGGCAGCCGGGGTGGGAACGTTGCCGGCGAGATCGAGCAGCTCGACGTCACCGTCGCGCTTGACGACCACGAAGCAGACGGGGGTCACGGAAACGCCGGTGCCGCCTCCGCCGCCGAAGCAGGGGATCTTCACGCCCTTCTGTCCCTGCGCGGCATCGGTGCTCTTTGCCGCGGAGCCGGACCTGGGCAGATAATCCGCGCCGCCGGAGGCGAAGCCGAGGGAGACCTTGGAGACGGGAATGATCACGGTACCGTTGACCTCGATCGGAGAGCCGATGATGGTGTTCGCGTCCGCGATCTCACGGATATTTTCAAGGGAAGCACTGATCATGTCGTTGAGCTTGTTGTCGGTCATGATTTTATCTCCTTTTCATTACTTACGTTTTTTAGGCTTGAGGGATTTGAAGAAGCCGATGATCGCCGTGTTCAGGATTGCGAATATATGCCATAGTCGGATGCGGAAGGTGATATCCGCTTCGACCGTGCTTTTTTCGGAAAGATAATCGGTATAGATTGCGACGTCCGCGTTCCGCGTATAGTCGAAATGCATGGTCTCCGAGAGGAGGGTCAGCAGATAGGCGGCGGACTGCGTGACGGCGCCGTAGGTGATCGCCGTTTTCGCGGCGTCTCCGGTCGCGACGTTCACGTGCAGACGGGCAACGTCGACGCGCAGGTGTCTGCCGAAGCATTTGATCACCGCAAAGACCACGTCGTTGACCAGACGCAGGATCCATTCCACGGTCTGCTTGGTCGAGCGCTTCTTTTTCTTTGCGGTCCCCGCCTTCTTTTCGGCTTTTTTCTTTTCCTTCGCGGCTTTCTTTTTTGTCTTTTTGGCCTCGGCTTTTCTTGCCTTCTTGAAAGCGAGCGCCCGTTTTTTGATGCGCATCTTCCGGAAGCGGTCGATGCGGAAGGCACGGGGATTGATTTTTTTGACCTTGCCGGGGAGGATCTTCAGCTTGATCAGACCGAATCTGACCCAAAGCTCGACCTCGGACGCATAACAGACCCGGATCCGGATCCACGTCATGGCAAGCAGGAAGAGGAGTAACAGGATACCGCCGAATACGATCCAGCCCATGCAGGTTCACCGCCTTTCCGGGAAGTATTGCCCATGCGGGCGCGGGATCAATCGTTTTCTTTGGGTTCCGTGTCAGCGGAGACGGGGGATCCTTCCGTGACGGCAGTTTCTTCCTCCGCTGAGGGAGAAGGCTCCGCCGTGACGGCTGCTTCCGATCCTTCTTCCGTGAGCGGTTCTTTTTCTCCGCTTTCGGGGGTGGGAAGGGCGGCGGGATCGTTCAGCTCGGTTTTCGGCAGATCCGCGACCGAGGAGAGACCGAACACGCGTAAGAAGTCCTCCGTCGTGGAATAGAGCATCGGTTTGCCCGGGACCGAGAGGCGTCCGGTGACCTCGATCAGATGACGGTCGGTCAGGACGTTCATCGCATAGGAGCTGTCGGAGCCGCGGACCTGCTCGATGAAGGCGCGCGTTACCGGCTGATTGTAGGCGACGATGGCAAGCACCTCAAGGCAGGAGTTGGAGAGGCCTCCGGCGCCCTTGATGCCGAGTGCCGTGCGGATCATAGGCTCGTGCTCCTCCTTCGTGCAGAGTTGGCACGATTTTTCAAAGAGGATGAGCTGGATGCCCCGGTCCTCGTAGGCGGGGAGCATTTCCTCCGCCGCTTTTTTTACGGTGCCCGGTGTGACCTCCAGTACGGAGGCGAGTTTTTCGTAGGTCACGGGATACCCCGCCGCGAAGAGGATCGCCTCGATCGCGCGGGAGAGACCGTCCGGGAGATTCATGGATCTTGCGTCTCGCTTTCTGTTTTGTTGTTCCGCCGATGGGCGGTATTGAGGATCAGCATCACGAGCTCGGGTCTCGACGCCGCGTCGGTGAATTCATCGTCGACGTAACGGAGACGGACGCGCTGGGAGCGCATGAGCTCGAGGATGCCGAGGAAGGTCGCGATCAGGGAGGAACGGCTGCCGCAGGTCATCAGCAGCTCCTCAAGCGTCAGCGGACCGCTCTTATAAAGACGGCGCATCACGTGTACGATCCGCTCCGAGACCGGGACGACCTTTGCTTCAAGGAGGCGCTGGATCGCGAGCTCGGAGGCCTTTGCCATGCGCGGCATTTCCCGCGTTCTCTGCAGGATGCGGTCAAACGCCTTTTTCAGCAGCTCCACGTCCATGTCGTCGAGCGGGTCGCCGCTCGTGTCGATGACCTCGCTGTCTTTGACGACGCGCCCGCCGTAATAGCGGTAGCGCTCGTTCAGCATCGGCATCGCTTCCTTGGCGCGCTTGTATTCGATCAGTGCCCGTGCGAGCTTTTCTCTCGGGTCCTCGGTCTCCTCGTCCGGCGGCTTCGGCAGCAGCATCCTGCTTTTGATCAGCATGAGCTCTGAAGCCATGACGATGAAATCACCGGAGACCTCCATGTCGAAGGCGCGCATCTCGTCGAGATAGGCGAGATACTGTTCGAGGATCAGCGCGATCGGGATATCGGAAATATCGATTTTATTCTTTGAGATCAAAGCGAGGAGCAGATCGAGCGGACCCTCGTAGATCTCAAGCTTATATTGGGGCTCCGCCATCGGTTCACCCGCTTTCGGTTCAGTAGATTTTCAGGAAAGGGATCAGGTTGACGAGAGAACTCATTCCCCTGTAAACGGCGTTGATGCAAAAGGAAAGGGGAACGTCCAGCAGTCCGGTGAAGAGGACGAGCATCAGGACGAGCATGATCTGCCGTTCGTAACGCATGATACTGAAATACGTTTCGGTCGGGAGGAAGAGCAGAAGGATGCGCGACCCGTCGAGCGGCGGGCAGGGAATGAGATTGAAGACGCCGTACCCGATATTCAGGCTGTAAAAGATGACGAGCAGCTCCAGAAAGACCGTGGCAAGAATGCAGGGGAAGGACGCTCCGGCGCCGATCAGGTCGGAAATGCTGACGTAAAACGGTACGTCTGTCAAAAGGAAGATCCGGAGGCAGGCGCGGTGAAGAATGATCCCGAAGAGAGCCATACCGAAGTTGGAGGCGGGACCGGCGAGCGCGGAAAGCGCCATCCCTTTTTTGGGGTCTTCAAAATTGCGCGGCCGGATCGGCACCGGGTTTGCCCATCCGAAGCCGAAGAGGACGAGGCAGATAGTCCCGATCAGGTCAAAGTGACGGAACGGATTGAGGGAAATGCGTCCGAGGTTTCTCGCGGTCGGATCCCCCATCTTTTCCGCTGCCAGCCCGTGTGCGCTCTCGTGGACCGAGATCGCGAGCAGGACGCAGGGCAGACGGAGCAGAAAACCGATCAGGCCCTCCGGCGTAAAAAGACTTCTTAAATTCACGTTATTCTCCTGTTTGCCGCGTCCGTCAGTTTTCAACGGCGCGGAAGATCTCCGCCCATACCTCGTTTTTTCCTTCTCCCGTCAGAGCGGAGCAGGGGATCACTTGTCTTCCGTGCTCCCGCAGGATCGAGAGGACCGTTTCGCGGTCGGTCTTGTTCGGTTTGTCGCATTTGGTCGCGATTATGACGTAGGGCAGACGGTTGACCTCGAGCCAACGGACCATATTGACGTCGTCCTCCGAGGGACCCGCCTTGCAGTCGATGAGCTGAAGGAACAGCTTGGGTGCCGTGTGGGGAGCGGTGACGTAGGCGTTGGTCAGCTTCGACCACTGTTCCCGTTCCTCCGGCGGCCGTTTGGCGAAGCCGTATCCCGGGAGATCGACGAAATACATCTTCCGGTCCACGTCGTAAAAGTTGACGGTCACGGTCTTTCCGGGCGTCGAACTGACGCGGGCAAGCGATTTGCGCCCGAGCAGCAGATTGATCAGCGAGCTTTTTCCGACGTTGGACTTACCGGAAAAGACGACGTGCGGGACGTTTTCCCGCGGGAACTGCGAGGCAAGGCCCGCCGTGATCTTCAGCGAGGCGTTTTGCGGATTGAGTTTCATAACGACAGGTTTCCTCCTTCGGGGCGGAACGATACGCGCTTATCTGAGTGCCCGGGAAAGAACTTCTTCCACTCTGCGGCAGGGAACGAATTCGAGCGCTTCGCGCACGACGGGGTCGATCTCCTTCAGGTCCCGTTCGTTGTCGGCGGGGATGCAGACCGTGTGAACGCCTGCCTTGTACGCCGCCATCGTCTTTTCCTTGAGACCGCCGATGGCGAGGACCCTGCCGCGCAGCGTGATCTCGCCGGTCATGGCGATATCGCGGCGGACGGGACGCCCGGAAAGCTCACTGGCGAGCGCTGTGACGAGCGTGACGCCCGCGGAGGGGCCGTCCTTCGGAACGGCGCCTTCGGGCACGTGGATGTGGATGTCCCGGTTCTTATAGAAATCGGGATCGACGCCGAGCTCGGCGGAGTGTTCACGGATGTAGCTGACGGCAAGATGAGCCGATTCCTTCATGACGTCGCCGAGCGAGCCGGTCAGGTCGAGCTTGCCGGAGCCGGGAAGGGAAGCCGCCTCGATGCGGAGCATACCGCCGCCGAGCTCGGTATAGGCGAGCCCGTTGACGACGCCGACCTCGTCTTCGTCGTAGATCCGGTCGGGCAGGACCTTGCGGCTGCCGAGATAGTCTGGCAGGTCCTCCGCGCGGATGCGGACGGCAGTGAGGGAGGGATCCTCCTCCAGCTTTTTCGCTGCTTTGCGGCAGAGTGACGCGATCTCGCGTTCGAGATTGCGGACGCCCGCCTCCGCGGTATAGAAATCGATCAGCTCGTAGACGGCGCTTTCGGTCAGACGGAGCTCCGTCTTTTTGAGACCGTGGCGTTCGAGTTGCTTCGGGATCAGGTGATGTTTGGCGATCGCGAGCTTTTCGTGGCGGGTATAGGAGTGCAGCTCGATGATCTCCATACGGTCGATCAACGGGCGCGGGATCCCGTCCAGCGTGTTCGCGGTGCAGATGAAGACGCAGTCGGAAAGATCGAGGGGCAATTCGAGGAAGTGATCGCGGAACGCCTTGTTCTGCTCACCGTCGAGGACCTCGAGCATGGCGGAGGAGGGGTCCCCGTGCATATCCTTCGTCATCTTGTCGATCTCGTCGAGCAGCATGACGGGATTGCGCGTGCCCGCCTGGATCAGCGCGTTTGCGATCCTGCCGGGCATGGCGGCAACGTAGGTCTTGCGGTGACCGCGGATGTCTGCCTCGTCACGGATGCCGCCGAGGGAGACGCGGACGTACTTGCGCCGGAGCGCACGGGCGATCGAAGCGCCGATGGAGGTCTTGCCGGTCCCGGGAGGGCCGACGAGGCAGAGCATCTGATTGCCGAGCCCGGGCGCGCGCTGACGGACGGCGATGAATTCAAGGATGCGCTCCTTGATCTTTTCGAGCCCGTCGTGATCCTTTTCAAGGACCTTTTTCGCAAATTTCAGGTCGGTGGGCTCGGTGGAAACGACGTTCCACGGCACCTCGAGACAGGTGTCGAGATAGGAGCGGATGACGGAACTTTCCGCGGAGGCGTAGGGGGTCTTGGCAAGCTTGCCGACCTCCTTCAGAAGCTTCTCCTCGATCTCCTTCGGCAGATGCGCGCCGAGTACCTTTTCACGGTATTCGTCGATCTCGGCGTCTCCTTCGTCTGCTTCTCCGAGCTCGCTGCGGATCGCTTTCATCTGCTCGCGCAGATAGTAATCGCGCTGATTGTCTTCAATCTGCGATTTGACCTCTCTGCGGATCTTCATTTCTTCCTTGACGATCAGCAGCTCCCGGTGCATGACGGCACAGAGGGTCTTCGCGCGGACGAGCGGGTCGAACTCGTTCAGGATGATCTGTTTGTCCTCGTAGGTGATCAGGACGTTGCAGGCGACGAAGTCGGCAAGCAGTCCCGGATTTTTCAGGGAGAGAACGGCGTTCTGAAGATCGACGGACATCTGTGGCACCTGCTTGACGAGCTCACGGAAGATCGCGCGGATCTCGTTCACAAGGGCCTGCGATTCCACGCCGTCGACGCCGTCGGCGATCGAGACCGTCTTGCACATGACGGAGGCCGTGGGGATGCCGTCTGTGATCTTCTCGTAGCGGAGGAGCGTTGCGCGGCAGGAGCCCTCGATGAACACGCGCGCGTTTCCCTCGGGCAGACGGACGAACTGCTTGATATATGCCACCGTTCCGACGGGGGCGAGCTTTTCCGGCTCGGTCCCGCTGTCTCCGATATCGTTGAGCGCGATCAGAAAGACGGGGGAGGAGGACTGTTCCGCCTTTTCGCAGGCGTCGATCTGGTTATCTTCGGTAAGCTCAAAGGAGAGCGGAATGGTGGGGAAGGCGATGACGCCGTGAAGAACGATCACGGGCACGCTGATCTGATTGACGTTTTCGGTATATACCGGCATGTTGCTGTACCTTTTCCCAAACGGGGATATCCTTTCTTTTGCTGGCTTGCGGTCGGAGCGCGAAGCGGAAAACGGGGATCACGGACGGCGTTTCGTCCGTGCGTTCCGCCGCTTTTTCTGCCTTCGGGGCGTGGATTCCAATAAATCTCCGATAATAATTCATTATACCATAGCCACGTCTTTTTTGCAATAATAAATTGAAGATATTTCTTGAACAAATCTAAAACCCCGCCGTGCCTTTCCGAACGGTTTTCCGTCCGCGGAATAAACTGAAAATGGCAGGGACGGAACGGAAGGACCGGAAAGAAAAAAGCAGGGGGGAGAACGTGTTTAAGTTCCGCGTCCCGCGTCAAGAATACGGGTACCGGAATGAGCAGATGAAAGGATTGAAAAAGATGAATGTCAAACGAGGAGACGTATTTTACGCGGATCTGAGCCCCGTGGTCGGGTCGGAGCAGGGCGGGCTGCGTCCCGTGCTGATCATACAGAACGACGTCGGCAACCGCTTCAGCCCGACGGTGATCGCCGCCGCGATCACGAGCAGGCTGGACAAGGCGGATCTGCCGACGCATATCGGCGTCAGCGCCGTATCGAGCGTGGAGCCGGGGACCGGAAGCGGACTGACCAAGGATTCCGTGATCCTGCTTGAGCAGATCCGCACCCTCGACAAGAGACGTCTGCGGGAACGGCTCGGTCATATGGACGAGGGGATCATGCGCCGCGTCGACCGGGCGATCTCGGTCAGCTTCGGGCTCGGAGACCGCGGCGGCGGCGCGGGAAGCGGTCCGGACGGAGGCTATACGGGCTGAAAGGCGGAACCGGCGGAAATATTTCGGAAAAATTGTAAAAAATCGGGAAAAGGACTTGATTTTCATCGGAAATTGCGGTATCATCATAAGGTATAGCAATATCCAACCAAAAGACAAGGAAGGTATAAGAAAATGGCACTCGTAACGACTACCGAAATGTTCCGCAAAGCGTATGAAGGCGGATACGCCGTCGGCGCTTTCAATATCAACAATATGGAGATCATCCAGGCGATCACCGAAGCCTGCGCGGAAGCAAAGTCTCCCGCGATCCTGCAGGTCTCCGCGGGCGCAAGAAAGTACGCCAAGCCCGCATACCTGATGGCGCTGGCGCACGCCGCCGTCGAGGACACCGGTCTTGACTTCGCGCTCCATCTCGACCACGGCGCGGACTACGATATCTGCAAGGCCTGCATCGACAACGGCTTCACTTCCGTTATGATCGACGGCTCCAAGCATTCCTTCGAGGACAACATCGCTCTGACCCGCAAGGTCGTCGAGTACGCGCACGCGCACGGCGTCGTCGTCGAGGGTGAACTCGGCAAGCTCGCCGGCATCGAGGACGACGTCAACGTCAAGGCGGAGGATTCCTCCTACACGAGACCCGAGGAGGTCGAGGAATTCGTCACCCGCACCGGTGTCGACTCCCTTGCCATCGCGATCGGTACGTCTCACGGCGCTTATAAGTTCAAGCCCGGTCAGAAGCCGCAGCTCCGCTTCGATATTCTGAAGGAAGTCGAAAAGCGTCTGCCCGGTTTCCCGATCGTTCTTCACGGCGCTTCCTCCGTCATCCCCGAGCTGGTCGACGAGATCAACGCGCGCGGCGGCAAAATGCCCGACGCGATCGGTATCCCCGAATCCATGCTCCGTGAGGCTGCGACCATGGCAGTCTGCAAGATCAACATCGACTCCGATATCCGTCTTGCCATGACCGCAGGCATCCGCAGAGTCATGACCGAGAATCCCGCCGCCTTCGACCCGCGTGAATACCTCAAGGTCGGCCGTGAGGAAGTCAAGAAGATGGTCACCCACAAGATCTACGAGGTCCTCGGCTCCAACGGGAAAGCCTGATGCTTTCTCCCGCTGACGGCGTCAGACCGAAGCGGTTCGCGGCGCAGTTCCGCATCGCCTCTCACGACGCCGATCTGAACGGCTTCTGCCGTCCGTCCGCGGTCTTGCGGCTGTTTCAGGAGGCGTGCTATCTTATGCACGCGGAATGGAAGCCATCGATCCCGGAACTTCGGGAACGGAATAGGGCGTTTATCGTCAGCAGAACAGGGGTGGAGTTTTTCACCCCTCTTCTTGCAGATGACACGGTACGCGCCGAGGTCTGGCTTTCCGGCGTGCGCGGGTTCTCCCTGCGCCGGTGGGGCATCCTGACGAAGGGAAATGAGATCGCGGCAAGGTGGTCGTCCGTCTGGGCGATGACCGATATTTCTGATCCGTCGGACCGGAAGCTTGTGAGACCCGATCCGGACAGCTTCGGCTTCGGGACAGACGAGCCGCTCGACCTTTCGTTTCCCGCCCGGTTTTCCGTGCCAGCGGAGGCGGAATTCGCCGAACGCGCGGTGCATACCGTCACCTACGCGGACGCGGACCGGAACCGTCATATGAACAATACCGTGTATCCCGATCTGTTTTTCGGCGCGATCCCCGGGGCTGCCGGCTTCCGGCTCGCGCGGATGGATCTCACGTTCCGGGAAGAGGCCCCGCTCGGAGAAGAACTGCGCCTTCTGACGGCGCGCGTGCAGGATCCCGATGGAGCGGCGGGAGAAACGCGTGAAAGGCATTACGTTCGTTCCCTCCGCGCGGACGGAACGGTCAACGCCGAGGCGGAAATGATCCTCGTACCGCGAAATGAACCGTGAACCGAAGGGCGGAGGCACCGTGTTTGCCTGCGCCCTTTTTCAGTAACCGGAGGTGAAAACCGTGAATGACGGATACGTCCTGCTCCTTTCCCCGTCCGGGGAGGAGGAAAGCGCGCTGTCCCTGACGCTCGCCATCGAGCTGGAGGATGCCGGGTTCCGCGTGACCCGCTCGTTTTCCTTCCGGGAGAACGAGCGTCCCGCGGTCGCTCTGCTTTCCACCGCGCTTGACAGGGCACAGTCCGCCGCGGACCGGCTCAGACGCAGGGGCGTTACGGTCCTTTTCTACGGGCGGGAATACCCGTGGGCGAAAAACACGTTCGGTCGGCCGCTTGAGATCGGCAGGATCCTGGAGGCGCTGAACGGATTTGACCTCCTGAAAAGGGAAGAGGAGCCCGAACGCGTTCCCTCTCCCTCAAGGCCCGGCCTCGTGATCGAACCGGCGGAAGGGAGAGCGGCATTCGATTCCGTACCGCTCGAGCTTTCGGACGCGGAATTCGCGCTGCTCCGTCTGCTTGCGGAGCACGGCGGCGGACCCGTTTCGGCGGACGAGATCCGGGAAAAGGTGTTTCCCGGCGCGGGAGACAGCAACATTGTCACGGTCTATATCAACTATCTCAGAAAAAAACTGGACAGACGCTTTGACGTCAGCCTGATCCGCACCGTCCGGGGCGTCGGCTACCGCCTGGAACAGCGGACGGAGCGGAAAAACGGGGAAGGAACGAAAGGAGACGCCGGATGAGCCAAACCAAAAGCGGATATCTCCTGATCAGCGGAGCTGTCGGCACGGACGGAACGCGCACCGACGTCCTGATCGGACCGGGGGAGGAGGGCGAACGCGCCGTCCTTCGCGCTGGCAGGATCGCGAACGCCGGACTGCCGCCGAAGACAGCGGTCTTCCGGGCGGACGGGCTTCTCCTTCTGCCTGCTTTTACGGATCTCAGCGCCTTTCCCGACCGGCAGAAAACGGTCCGCGCCCTGTCGGACGAGATGCTCAGTGCCGCCTGCGGCGGGTTCGGACACGTTGTGATCGCCGATCCCGCAGCCGACGTTCCCTCTTTCCTTTCCCGTACCGCAAGGGCGGCGGATGCGTGCGGCGGCAGGGCGGCGGTCACTGCGCTTCTTTCTCCTTCCTCCGATCCCATGGCGCTTTACGGCGCGGGGGCAAGGATCTTCGTGACCGACATGAAAGCGTCCGTCCGTACGCTGCTCCGGCTGATCCGAACGATGCCGGAGGACTGCGTCTTTCTGTGCCCCTGCCGTGACCCCGAGGGGGACGGGGGGCTCAGCGACGATCCGTTTTCCCGCAGGATCGGGAGGGGCTCCCCGGAGATCACGGAGGAACTGGCGGCGGAGAAATACGTTCTTCTCAGCCGTGAGACCGGGCGGCATCTCCATCTGACCGGTCTGACGACGGAGGGGGCGCTGCTCAGGGTCGCGGCGGCAAAGGACGCGGAGCTTCCCGTGACCTGTGACGTTCCCGCTTACGCTGCCGCGTTTTCCTCCGCCGATCTGATCTATTACGGCGCGAACGCGCTGCTCTCGCCGCCGCTTCGCTCGGAGCAGAGCAGGAGCGCGGTCAGGAGAGCGCTTGCCGACGGAACGGCGGACGCCGTGACCTCCTGCCATTATCCCTGCACGAAGAGCGAAAAAGCTTCCGTGAAGAACGCGGTCCCCGGCGCCGTCGGCTTTCAGACGGTCTTCGGTACCGTGATGACGGAGCTTGTCCAGACGGGGCTCGTTTCCGTGAAGCGCGCGGCGGATCTTCTTTCCGCCGGTCCCGCCCGGATCCTCGGCAGGGAAGCGGAGATCCGCGTCGGCGCGCCCGCCGATCTCGTCCTCGCGGACCCATACCGGGAATGGGTCGTTACCGCCGACGTCCTGCGCGGCAGATCCTCTGCGACGCCGTATCTCGGCGGGACGCTGACGGGTACCGTGGTCCGCACCGTTCTCGACGGGGAACTGATCTGAAAGAAAGGAGAGAGCACATTGTTATCCACTGCGTATTCCGCCGGTCTCGTCGGCGTGGACGGCTACCTCGTAACGGTCGAGGTCAATTACGCCAACCGGCTGGAGAACTTCGTCCTCGTCGGTCTTCCCGACGCCGCCGTCAAGGAAGCAAAGGACAGGATCCGTTCCGCGGTCGAAAACAGCGGCTTTCAGTTCCCGGACGGGGAACTGACCGTGAACCTTGCTCCCGCCGACCGCAAGAAGCAGGGCTCCGCCTACGATCTTGCGATCCTTGTCGCGATTCTGACCTCCTCCGGTCAGCTGAACGCCTCGCTGGAGAACGCGTGCTTTATCGGTGAGATCTCTCTTTCCGGCGTGATCCGTCCCGTCACCGGCGTGCTCTGTATGGCGGTCGCCGCGAAGGAAGCGGGGAAGACCGAGATCTTCGTCCCGTACGAGAACGTCGCGGAGGCGTCGGTCGTTGACGGCGTCCGCGTTTACGGGGTCCGGGATATCGGCGAGCTTGCCGGACATCTGAACGGCACCGCTCCCCTGACGTCGAGGGAGTTCGATCCCTCGATCTTCGAGCGCGATCCGGGCTCTTACGTACTCGATTTTTCCGACGTCCGCGGGCAGGAGACCGCGCGCCGTGCCGCTGAGATCGCCGCGGCGGGAGGACATAACCTCCTTCTGATCGGCCCTCCCGGTACCGGTAAAAGCATGATCTCCAAGCGCATCCCGTCGATCCTGCCTCCTCTGACCTTCCGTGAGGCGATCGATACCACCAAGATCCATTCGGTCGCGGGCATTCTCCCGCCCGGCGTGTCCTTGCTGCATGAGCGGCCCTTCCGTTCTCCGCACCATACGCTTTCCTCGGTCGCGCTTGCGGGCGGCGGCGTCTTTCCGATGCCCGGCGAGATCTCGCTGGCGCACAACGGGGTCCTCTTCCTCGACGAGCTGCCGGAATTCAGCAAGTCGGCAAGCGAGGTACTGCGGCAGCCGCTGGAGGACCGGGAGATCACGATCACCCGCGCCAGCGGACGCGTGACGTTCCCGTGCTCCTTCATGCTGGTCTGCGCGATGAATCCCTGCCGCTGCGGGAACTTCGGCAATCCGAACAGGAAATGCACCTGCAAGCCGAAGGAGATCAAGGATTACCTCTCCCGCATCAGCGGCCCTCTGCTCGACCGTATCGACATCGAGGTGGAGGTCCCGCCCGTTTCCTTTGAGGAAATGGCGGACCCGAAGCCCGGGGAGGATTCCGCCTCGATCCGCTCGAGAGTGATCCGTGCCCGGGAGATCATGAAGAAGCGCTTTGAAAACGAGCCCTCGATCTTCTGCAACGCACAGATGAGCAGCAGGCAGATCCGCCGCTGGTGCGTCCTGACAGACGAGGCGAGCAGCCTTCTCGAACAGGCGTTCCGCAGCATGGGGCTGTCACCGCGCGGTCACGACCGTATCCTGCGCGTGGCAAGGACCATCGCGGACCTTGACGGTGCGGAAACGATCGGCGTCAGCCATATCGCCGAGGCGGTGCGCCTCCGTTCCCTCGACAGAAAATACTGGTAAGCACCTTTTTGCGGCACTTCGCCTCCCGACCCTTCCGGCCGGTGACGGAGTGTCGCTTTCTTTTTCGACAGATTTCGAAAAAAATCGGCGGAAAAGGGATTGACAAACCCGTTTTCTTGTGATACTATAATCATAGAGATATCAAAAAGATATCACATCATGATGGAGGTACGGTTATGAAAGAAAAAGTATTATCCAACAAGAAGCACGGAATGGCGGTGCTGCTGATCGGCATCCTTCTGCTCGCCGCCGCGCTTATCGGCGTCATTTACTGCGGTTCAAACAGTATTCACGGTCCTTTTATCCTCTGCGTCGTCTGGCTCGCCGTCGGCTGGCTCCCCTTTCTCGGGCTGAAGGTGCTCGGTCCGCAGGAGGCTCTGGTCCTGACGCTGTTCGGTAAATATTACGGCACGCTGCGCGGCGACGGCTTCTTCTGGGTCAATCCCTTCTGCGTCTCGGTCAATCCCGCGGCACATACCAAGCTGAATCAGAGCGGCGACGTTTCCACCCTGCCGAAGGTCACGCTTGACAGCAGCGGAAACAACGTCGTTCAGGCGGAGATCGGAGCTAAAAAGCTCTCGCTGAAGATCATGACGCTGAACAACAACCGGCAGAAGGTCAACGATTGCCTCGGCAATCCGGTCGAGATCGGGATCGCGGTCACCTGGCGCATCAGCGATACCGCCAAGGCTGTCTTTGACGTCGACAATTACAAGGAATATATCTCTCTGCAGTGCGACAGCGCCCTGCGCAACGTGGTCCGCGTCTATCCTTACGACGTCGCGCCGAACGTCGATACGACGGGAGACGGCGTCGCGGACGACGGCAGCCTCCGCGGCTCGAGTGAGCTTGTCGCGGCACGCATCAAGGACGAGATCCAGGAGCGCGTCGCCGTTGCCGGGATCGAGATCATCGAAGCGCGCATCACCTATCTTGCCTACGCGACCGAGATCGCAGCGGTCATGCTGCAGCGTCAGCAGGCATCCGCGATCATCGACGCGAGAAAGATGATCGTGGACGGTGCGGTCGGCATGGTCGAAATGGCGCTGGAACGTCTCTCTGCGAACGATACCGTCGTGCTTGACGAGGAGCGGAAGGCCGCGATGGTCTCCAATCTTCTGGTCGTTCTCTGCGGCAACCACGACGCACAGCCCGTCGTCAACTCCGGAAGTCTCTACTGATCATGGAAGAGAACGGCAAAAAACAGATCCCGCTCCGGCTTTCCGCAAAGCTTTACGAGGCGATCGCAAAGTGGGCGGAGGACGATTTCCGGTCCGTGAACGGTCAGATCGAGTATCTGCTGACCGAATGCGTCCGGCAGAGAAAAAAGAACGGGAAATACGTCTCCGATGAGATCGACGTCCCGCCGGAGCTCGATATCAAATAATACGAAAAAAGTGCCCGTCGGCAGTCGGAAAGGGAAGAACGCTTCCTTTCCCGACAGCCGGCGGGCACTTTTCTTTTTCCTCCGGGCGGAGGGATCATTATTTGCTTTTTTTTCGTCTCCGGGGCGGGCGTGACGCTTCACGCCTCTTTTTCCCGGATCCGGTCAAGGAAGTAAGCGGTCCCGACCGAGAAGAAATAACCGATCAGAAAATAGAGGACGGCTGAAACGTAGGGCTCCGCGATGTAGACGAGCTCGTTCATGTTCACGGGCGGTCCGTATTCCGAGAAGTCGGCGACCGTCGCGGGGATGACCTGCGCGAGGTTGACGCCGAAATACAGAAGGGAAACGAAGAGGTAGGTGCGGAGGATGGGGTGCTTCAGGGAGAAGATCCTGCCGCCGAGCGGCGCGCTCAGGGGAAGCGTGTCTTTTTTGGCACGCAGTGGGATCCTGACGCGGATGACCGCGGCGATGACGAAGACCGAAAAATAAAGCAGCAGGAAGATGATCAGATTCAGGAACACGTTGATGAGCAGGATCTCCGCGTTGAGCGCGAACAGATTCGGCGTCAGCGTGAAAAAAGCGACGGCGAACGGGTAGAACTGCATGAGCACGGTCGCCGCTGCCCCGATCCATAAATAAGGACGGGTCTCCGTGGCGGAGAAGCGCAGGACGGAATACGAGATCGCGGCGTATCCGGCGAAGACAGATACGACGTTGAAGAATTCGATGCAGTTCTCGATCAGCGGGGCGACGTTCCGGTACGCGACGTTGCCGTCGATCCGGCGCGCGTACAGCAGCTGCAGTCCGAACTGATTGAGGAGCGGAAGCAGAAAACAGAAGAGGAGAAGGAAGAGCACGATCGCCTTTTTCGTCTTTTCCTTCTGTGGGAGGGTATCCATTCGGTTCACGCCTTTCTATTGACCTTGAATGTCCGTCGGTCAGAAGTAGAATCGGAAAGAGGAGATCACCTGACCGAGGATCAGGACCTCGTCGACGATGATCGGGTCCATCGTCGGGTTTTCGGGCTGGAGGCGGAAATGGCCGTTCTCCCGGTAGAAGGTTTTGACGGTCGCTTCGTCATCGATCAGCGCAACGACGATTGTGCCGTTTTCTGCTGTCGCCTGCTTCCGGACGACGATGACGTCGCCGTCCATGATCCCGGCGCCGATCATGCTCGTCCCTCTGACGCGCAGGGCAAAGAGGGAATTGCCGGCGTAGGAGCGGTTCATCAGCGGGAAATCGAAATAGCCCTCGAAGTTTTCGGTGGCGAGAATGGGGAGCCCCGCCGTGACCTTGCCGATGATCGGGACCTTGACCGTCGTTCTTGCGGGCTCGGAGGTCTTGGCGTCAACGCGGAGGGTGCGCGATTTACCGTTTTCCTTGCGGATGGCGCCTTTTTCCTCAAGGCGGTTCAGATAAGAATGGACCGTGGAGGTGCTCTTGATGCCGAGCGCGTTCTGGATATCCCGGACGCTCGGGGCGAAGCCCTCCTTCCGGATGGTTTCACAGATGAACTCGTACATTGCCTTTTCTTTTTCGGTGAGCTTTTCCGACGTCATATCTGGCCCTCTCTCTTCATAGAATTTGGTGAAAACCGTCGATGCCTGTCTCCAGTATAACACAAACGTTCGCCGAAGGCAAACAAAAGTTCGCGTTTGGCTGTAAACATTTTATGAACGCGCCGGGGGGATCAGACCTTGTCCGTCCCGTCGGCGACGCCGTTCGCGATCCCGCCCTCGAAATCGATCATGGAGGAGAGGATATAGTTGCTGACGTACATTCCTTTGAGCGTAAAGGCGTAGCGCGAGCCCTTGTGCGTCATGAAGCCGTGCTCGACGTACAGCTTCAGGTATTTCCCGTACGTCTGCTCGAAGTCTCTGCCGAACGTCTCGGCAAATTTCCGCGTGTCCACGCCGTCTTTGAGGCGCATCGCGAGCATGACGTATTCACCGATGCGCTCCTCGGGCTTGACGTCGTAATTCTCGTCGATCGGAGACTCCGCTTCGTCCGGGGATTCGAGCGCCCTGATATACGCCTCGATGTCCCGCTTGAAGGAAAAACGTCTGCCGCCGAGATAAGAGTGAGCCGCGGGACCGAGACCGAGGTATTCCTCGCAGTTCCAGTATTTCAGGTTGTGGCGGCACTCGTAACCGTCCTTCGCAAAGTTGCTGATCTCGTACTGATGATAACCGCGGCTCTCGAGATAATCCACGGCGTCCGAATACATCTTGAATTCCTCGTTTTCACCCGGCAGCCTCAGCGAATCCTTCTTTTCGTAAAGGGGCGTTCCTTCCTCCAGGATCAGGTTGTAGAGGGAGATGTGCTCCGGCTGCAGATCGCAGACCGTCAGCAGGGAGCGCGCGAGCGAGGTCGGCGTCTGGTCGGGGATGCCGTACATCAGGTCGATATTGATGTTGTCGAAGCCCGCTTTTCTCGCGCAGCGGTAGGTCTCGAGGAACTGCTCGTAGGTATGGACGCGGGAGAGCAGCTTCAGTTCCTCGTCGTCGGTCGACTGCAGACCGAGAGAGAGACGGTTGAAGCCCGCCTTTTTCAGCGCCTTCAGATCGGCGAGGGTGACCGTTGCCGGATTGCACTCCACGGTGATCTCTGCGTCCTCGGTGAGGTTGAAGTTCTGACGGATGCCGTCGAGCAGATCGGTGAGGCCGCGTCTGCCGAGCAGGGTGGGCGTACCGCCGCCGAAGAAGACCGTATCGACCTCGCGGGAGAGGAGAGAGGCGGAATAATCCTCCATATGGAGAAGGAGCGCGTTGACGTACCGCTCCACGAAGGTGTGGTCGGTGACCGAATAGAAATCGCAGTATGCGCACTTTTTTACGCAGAACGGGATATGTAAATATAAACCGAGCGGATCGTACATGAGAATGACCTCTTTTCTGTTTTCCTGTTGATGCATTGACGCCTGCCTCGGGGAAGACGTTCCTCCAAACGGAGGATACCCCTTCTTCAGGCGGGCGCAGATTCCCTTTTACGACAGTATACCATATTTTTTGCGGGGTGACAATAGGTTTGAAAAGAATTCACAAACGAATCTTTCCGTTTTTTCGTTCAGACGGGAATGCGGGGGATCGGGGGGAGAGGAAACGCTTTCCCCGCTTCACGGTGGGAAAGCCGACCCTGACGTATTTCCTCTTTATCCTTCTGTCCGGGCGGGGCTGGATCCTTCTGCCGAATCTCTGCGCGGCAGC
>JAZLIW010000190.1:0-11381 GCA_045617585.1 Eubacteriales bacterium | reverse complement strand
ATGCGTCATGCCGCGGCGGCGAACCGATGTTTTTCTGTCAGGACTTGATCGGATAATCCGGCGTTTCAAACTCGGAATCGATCAGGACGTCCTCCGTTTCAAAGGAAACGACGTCCAGCTCCGGTGCTTCGTACGCTTCTTTCATGAGAATTTTTACTCCTTTTTTTATTTCCCGATCCCACGGACCTTCCGGCTCGCGGGATCGGTCATTTCGGTGATCACATACCGAAGTATGCGTCCGCTTCCTTGCTGTAGAAGCAGAGTGCGCGGGCAAGATCCTCCGCCGCGTCACCGGGTGCCGCTTCGAGGACGACCTTTGCGTAGTTAAGTGCGCAGAAGTTGCTGATCTCGGTCACGGTATCGTCGTTGACGTTGGTGACGGTCAGTGTGAACAGCATATTCAGGTTGGGTGCTTCAATGCCGGTGACGGCGATGTAGCACTTCTTGCCTGCCTGAACGATTTCGGCTGCCGCGTAGGTCTTCGTGGCGTCGGTCACAAGATTGACGGTGTAATCCTCGACGGAAGCGCCTTCCTCCAGTTCAAAGTAGAAGCGGACGGCAGTGCGGTTCTGGACCTCGAGGGTCATGGACTTCAGGTTCATGCCGGTCGCACCTTCGGTCAGCGTGTAGTCGCCGACATCGGAAGCGTCGGACAGAGCCGATTTCACCTTGTATTTCGGATCCGCGAGGTTGTCGGTGTTGACCTCGAACATTGCCTGGCAAGCCGCGCCGTATGCGAGGAGTGCCTTGCTGAGCTTCGCCATTTCGGGGTACTCTTCAACGACCTGAGTGAGGTAATCCGCAACGGAATACTCCTGCTCATAGATCGGATCGGTCGCATCGGAGTTCTCATAGAGTTCAATTTTGATCGTTTCGGTGATCTGCGCGGGTGCGAGATCGATCGCGAACTTGAATCTGCCGTCGGACTCCTTCACTGCTTCGTTCAGGGGGATAACGTCCGTGCTGACGTCGGACTTCGGACCCTTGGAGTGGTCGTAAGTCAGCTTGACGACACCGAGGTTTTCGCTGACGCCGTAGGATGCGGCATCCAGACGCAGGAGAAGACCGATGGTATCCTCAAGCAGCAGGGACGCGGTGTTGTTATGGACTACCGTGTTGTCTTTGACAAAGTATGCGAAGACTTTGACGTACACGGAACCTTCGGGGATCGTAAAGGAGGGATCAGACGTCATATAGTTGTCCCAGTTGGACGTATCAATGCTGAGATAATCGAGTTTATATCCTTCCTTGGGCTCGACGTTGAAGGTGATCGTAGAACCGATACCCGCCATGGTGACGTCAGTAGTCACCGTACCGTACTTAATACCCTCAATGATGCTGACTTCAACGCCATCATCCCACAGAATGTAGGCAAGGTCGTTGCTTCCGACGGAGACGGACGCGTTTTCTACGGCGGACCAGCCGCTGAAGGAACCGGTCACACCGGGAACGGATTCGGGGAACGCCTTGGATGTAAGGGTCTCAAGCTTGACGGATGCAACTCTGGAAGGATCGATCATAGGAATGGAGTAAGTGCCGCTCACCGTGCTTTCCGGATCAAGTTCCGGCGCGAGGAGCTTCATCGCGATCATCTGACCGTCCACGTCATAGAGCGCGATGCCGTAGAACGCAGCCGCGTCGTAGATCGAGGTATTCGTGAACTTGTAGGTACCTTCGATGCAACCGTCGCCAACGGTGAATGCAGGGAATTCGACGGTGATCAGGTTCTCGGGATCCGCGCACTGGGAGGTCAGCATGACGGTGTCGCGCGCGGTTTCAAGGACGTTGTTGTCCCCGTCGAGGGTGTCGACTCTGACGAAGACCGGCAGACCGCTGGCGGGGATCTCCGAGCCTTCCATGCCGAGATCCTTCATCAGTTCCTGCACGTCGAACGTGAACGGAACGACTGCCGCGCCGTCGTCAAGCAGGCTGATCTGATCATCGGTCAGAAGGATGCTGTCGGAAATGGGGTATGCGCAGGCGGAATCGGAGCAGAGCGTAACGAGATAGGATCTGTCCGCGGTAGCGGCAGGGACCATATTCGCGTTGCCGAGGCGGATCACAAACGTACGCGTGCCGTTCTCTGCCTTGGTCTGTCTGGAATCCTTGATCAGAATCTCGGGCGTGTTGAAGTGAATCGTATCCGCCACTGCTTCAAAGCCGAGGTCGCCGGGAACGCTGATAACGTAATCGTCATCGTGCGCGGCGCCGTCCATTTCGTAATTGACGGTGATCTTCGTAGTAGCGCCGGGGATAAGATTCAGACCGGTAAAGGTCTCGCCGTTGACGGTCAGGGAGTCAATAGGCGTGTAACCGGAGTTCTTCACCGTGAACTGAACGGGAACATTGAAGAAGGGGGCTACGGTGTTCTGGTTATAGCGGATCTTTTCGACGGTGATCTCATTTTTGAATTCAGCCTCTACAAGATCAGCCTTGTAGTATCCGACGGGGACCTCCACGGTGCAGACACCGGTAGGATACAGATCGTTGAACATCGCGACCGCGTCGTTGTACGCTTCTTCCGTCTCGTACAGCTCGGGTCTGACCATGTCTTCGAGCGTGAAGGACGCCGCGACCTTGGTCTCACCGTCGCTGTAATCGGTCTCGGAAAGGATCGCGGTGACTTTGATGCCTTCCGCGAACAGAGCGAAGTCGTCAACAGCGCAGGATGCGGAGGATTCCGCGAGAGTCTGCGTGGGAGCAACGAGGTAGCTGCCGTCAGCCGCGGAATAAACGCGGACTGCGCAGAGGTCAGCGGACGCAACGTCCGCGCCGTCTGCCTTCTTGGCGTTGATCCAACCGATCACGAGGTTATCCTTGGAGGAACCCGCGAGACGGAAGATCTCACCGATGCGGACGTCACTCATTGCCGCGATGGAGGAAGGATAGGTTTCGTCGATATTACCTTCATCGTCGAAGACGCGCAGGCAGATATCGCCCTTTTCGTCGCCGTTGTACCAGCCGAGGACGACGTATTCCTCATCGTCTTCGGTGATCTTGAGAAGCTGTGCGTTGGAATCGATGACCTTGTTCTCGGAAGCGCGGACCGTGGTATTGGTCATACCGTCAGCCGTGTTTTCAAGGAAGGTGTAGAACGCTTCGAGTCCGTTCTCGGTCTCCTCGGAGACGGGAGTCTGGACGTTGTACGCAAGGAGGACGCTGCCGTTGTTGAAGACGGCGGAGTCAAGCGCGTAGATCGAGCCGTTCGCGATGCCGTTGAAAGCGGTCTGCGGATCGGACCAGGTCTCGGTCTCGCTGTTCCAGACACGGAAGACGAGGTTGTCGTCCACGTCGAAGGTCAGCGGAGCGTCGGGATTGGAGTTGTAAACGCTGCGCCATGCGACGACGACGTATTTCCCGTCTTCGGAGACGGCAACGGTCGGTGCGACGTCAGGTGCGGTATTGTCGGTCAGACGCGTGGTCGTCCACACGCCGTCCTTGCAGATCGCCGCCGTGATCTCGGTGGAGTTCAGCGCCGCGGCGAGGTCTGCGGGAGTTGCTTCGTAGTAGTCGTCATAGACGTCGGGCTGCGTCTGAGTGACCCAGACTGCCGCGTAATTGCCGTTCGAGCCGGCAGCGTCAAGGTAGAACTGACCGTAGTCGTTCTCCTCGTCGGGAGAGATCGCGCCTTCCGTGATCCCTGCCGCAGTCGCAATGAACGCGACGCCGTCGTCCAGATAGAAGATCTTCTTGCCGTCGTCGGAGAAGTGGATCTCTTCGAGCTCTTCCCCGTCGCCGAAGGTCTTCAGGAAGGTGTAGCCGGGCTGGGTCGCGGGTGCAAGGTATGCGGGAGTCATCGCCATCCTGGTGATGGCGTACTGCGTACCCTCGGACGTAGCGACCGCCAGATAACGGTTGCCGTCGTCGTCCTTGCCGGTCCAGTATTTCTGGATCGTTTCGTAACTGCCCTTCGGGTAGTCCACGCCCTTGTCCTTATCTTTGCCGATATGGGCAAAGGAGCAGATCTCGTATTCGTAAGTCGCGACCAATGCCTTGAATTTGGCCTTGATTCCGACCTCGCCCTTGAGGTTGAAGTTTGCGCCGAAATAGGTATTGCCGCGTGACATCAGAGTCTGCAGATCGGCGCGCACGCCGAACGTTCCGTAGAAGCCGATCTTTGCGGTCACGATACCGAGATCGAAGCCGAGACCTGCGAAGCCCTCGAGCTCACCGCCGACGAACGCGGAGTAGAGCACCTGATGGTCTTCATAGGGATCTTCAGGGATGTGCACGGTGCGTCCGCTGATACCGCCGCCGATCTCCGCCTTCACGCCGAAGGAGAGCGTGACGGGCCACCAGCCGATGATCAAGTTCTTGTGCCATTCGTTTTCGTAAATGAACTTGAGATCGACGCCGCCGCCGACGATATCGATATTCCAGTCGTCCTGATACACGTTGTACTTAGCGCACGCCATCAAGGTGCCGCCGATCAGGATCTTGGAATGATCCTCGTCATCGTCGTCGTCTTTTTTGTCTTCCTTCTTCTTCTCGGAACCGACCTCGTAAATGTCGTCGAGTTCCTTGTTGAAGACGTCCTGGATACCCTTCTTCTGGGAAGAGAAGTCACGGGTATAGACCTGAGAACCGCGCATAGCCGCGATGATCTCCTGACCGTAGTTCTGGATATCTCCGTACTCCAGCTCGATCTTACCGTATTTTTCTTCTCTTTCTTTCTTTTCCTTTTCTTTGGGATCGTCGTCGTCCGCCTCGGGCTCTTCATTGCTGAGCGTGATCATGATATAATAGGTCGCCGGGTCAGCAGTCGGGCAGAACTGGAAGTGGACGCCGTAGTCGCCGCCGGAAGCGCAGCTGGTCAGGAGGGTCATACCCTTTTCAAGGATATCGCCGCCGGGAAGGAGCGTGCCGAGACCGAAGTCCTCGGTGACCTCCTTGATCTTTTCAGCCTGCTCCTTTGCCTTCAGCTCGGAGTTTTCGTTCTCAACGGGTTCTTCCGCCTCGTAGCTCTTATACAGAGCGTACTTGAACGGGAAGTTTGCCACTTCCTCGCCCGCGGCGTCGAAGAGGACCAGGTCCATCGGAACGGGAGTCTTTTCCTCGACCCAATCAAGCGTATCGGGTTTCTCAACGATCTCCGTATCGCAGATCGCGAAGGAGGAGAAAGGATAGCACCAGAAGCGGTAGGTCTGGTAGTCTTCGGTCGCGCCGTCGCCGAGCAGCGTCGTCGTGCCTTCATCGGTATAGAACTGGGAACCGGGCTCCGTAATGACCACTGAAACGCCGGAGGTGCGATCGATCAGATCGGTCAGGCCCCACAGGAACGTCTCGGACGCGAGAACGATGTGACGGTTCTGGAGGTTCGGACCGATGTTGACGGTCGTGCTCTCGATCGTAAGGTCGCCGTTGTAATGCCCGTCGTAATAGGTCTCGGCGGTAACGTCGATCAGGAAAGGCTTTTCTTCTTCCTCAGCCGTGATCTCCGTCAGACCGATGACCTTGGTCGATTCCATGTAAGGATTGACGACCAGGATCTCGGGGCGGTAGCCTTCCGCACGGACCTCAAAGATGTAGAGAAGAGGTCTTGCGTAATTGATCTCGCCGCTCGCCGTAAACTGCTCCATGTTGAAGAAGATGGAGATCATGCCGTTGACGTCCGACGTGTAAGTCTGGTCTTCCAGACCGTTGGAAACGTCGGGATCGCCGATGTTCGCGTCGCTCTTGTTGGAACTGTTGAACAGGTCGGCAGCCGCGACGTATTCGCCGTTGTAGTAAACGCCGCCACGGACGGTGAAGTCACCGGTGACCGGGCTGCCTTCCGCGTCGTTGAAGAAGAAGCGTACTTCGGCAGGCTTCTGAAGCTTGACGAGGTTGACGGGGTAGGTCTTGCCGTTTGCCGCGTTTTTCTCGCCGCTCTTCATCTCGCTCATCGTCGTCATACCGACGTATTCGCTGCCGTTGTATTCGGATCTCACGTAGAGACGCGTGGAATCGTCAATGCCCGCCGCCTCGTAGAGGGCAAGCTGACCGTTTGCCTCGGAGGCAACGGTGACTTCCGTTCCGTCCGTCAGCGTGTAGGTAAGATAGGTCACCGCCGCCGGATAGAACTGGAACAGAATGAGTTCGTGGTCGAGCACGTCCACGTTCACCTTCACGGAGGAAGAGAGACCGGAGCGGGCGTGTCTCGCGGTGATCGTCACTTCACCGTCTCTGACCGCGATCAGACGGAAGTCGGTCGTGGGCAGATAGTTGGAAAGACCGGAGGTCGAGGTATCGGAGAAGATGCCCATCTTGCTGTAATACAGATCGATCGGATCCGTTCCGTCTTCGTCCGTCACGACCCATTCGATCGCGTCGGAGATCAGACCCCAGGAGTAATCGCCGTAGTTCAGGCTGATCGCCGCGTCGAGGTGGGTATCGGTCTGGAGCTCGCCGAAGCCGATGGAACTGTCGCCGAGAACGACGGTCTTGCCGTCCTCACTCAGGTACTGGCTCAGCCATGCGCGGCTGTCCATCGTAATGACGTCGCCGTCGTCGCTGACGACGACCTTGTTTTCAACGCCGTTCACGAGGATGTCGAGCGCGTCTCTGTTATAGACGTAAAGGGTCTTCGTCGCAAGGGTCCAGCCCTCTTCGGCAAGGTTGTTGCCTGCCGCGACGGTCAGCGTGTAGGTGCGCTTGAGAACGTCGGTCACTTCGGGTGCCGTGAAGACCAGCGTCTTCTTATCAAAGGTACCGGTGCCGGCGCTGCTGTATTCGCTGATGACGTTGCCGAGCTCGTCGGTCACGTAGTATCTCCAGTCGTAGGAGTCGTTCGCGTTTTCGACCGTCCATGCCGCCGTATAGATGTCGCCGCCGAGCATATAGATATTGTCCTCGGAGGTGAGCGTCAGGCGGATCGGATAGTTCTTGACCTTGATCGGCACAGTTGCAAGGAGCTTGCCGTCGGTATTTCCTTCGGGAAGTTTTTCCTCGTTCGTGCAGACCGCGGAGACCTCTGCAAGATAGCTCTCGGAGCCGAGAGGAGAAACAATATCAAAGATATCTTCGGGGACGCGGATCGAGCAGACGGGGTTCTCCGTCGTCGCGGTCACGGTCTTCGTATAAACGGGCGTGTCGGAAGACTTGACCAGAACGCCGCCGGAAGCCTCTGCTTCGTAGACGTTCAGCGTGAAGTCGGTCGAATCCTGACCGCCGAGCGCGTTCGCCTGCTGCACGTTGGAAGCGAACGAGATGGACGCCGCTTCGTTTCTGCGGACAATCACGGGCGTCAGCAGCTCGGGGATCTCGATATATGCTTCCGGGCTGTCCTCAACAACCGTCATTTCCAGCGACTCGATCTCGATGCGGTGGACCGCAGCGGAGCTCGTGGGATCGTCGCCGTTATAAGCCGTCAGAGTAAAGGTAACGGTGCCGGTGATGCCGGTCGGGATCACGATACCGATGGTCTTGCCGTCGATCACCGTGTTCTCGATCATCGCAATGCTTTCATTGCTGGACGACCAGCTGAAGCTCTGCGCACCGGTATAGGTATAGGCTGCGCCCTCGTCATTCGTAGAAGAGAAATTATAGGAAAGAGCAATGGCGGGCTTGCCTTCCTTCTTGTAGACGCGGTATTTCAGACCGCTTGCCCATTCTGCCCATTCCTCGTTGTAAATCAGAGTGAAATCGGATTCATCCTCGAAGTAGGTGGTTTCGGGGAGACGGACCACGATGGTCGTCAGCGGACGGTACAGCGGATCGGAGACCTCAAAGCCGTCAACGTGACCCTTCGTTGATACTCCGTCCACGTCTACGAGTCCGACGGTGGGATAACCGTCAATGATGATACCGCCGTTGTAGTCCTTAAAGTACGCGTCGGGGAGCTGCACTCCGTCGTAAATACGGACGAAGAGCATGGGATCGCCGCCGTTCTCCTCAATGGAGGGAAGCTGGATGCGTACGGCGGTATAGATCTCTGCCCCGTCGATCTCCTCCGTCTTCACGGTAAGCGGCGTACGTTCGGCACTGTTCGGATGACCCGTCATGTCGAAGAGCGCGTACATATTCTTGATGGGGTCCAGACCGGTCCGGGTCCAGGTGTTGAGCTGGTTGTAAAGTACCTCGGTCTCGGCAAGCGTCAGATCGGAGCGGATCGGGAACTCAAGATAAGTATTCCCATCCTCCGTCACGAGTTCGAAATCGTCGATCAGAAGAATGGCTCTCCAGTCCGGCGTCATCATCGTGATGTTGTCGTCATCATCAAGACCGCTGAGAACGTTATAGGACTCATCATCGAAAGAAAGCTTGATGTGACCGATCTCAAAGTCGATCCGGCCTGCTTCAAACTCGCCGACCTCGTAGAGGAAGACGAGCATATCGACGCCGTACGTTCCGTCGTCGCCCTTCCGGAATGTCATTTCGGCAGGCTCAAGCGATCTGCCGTTGACAGTCAGGCGAAATTCACTCGCCCATTCCTTACGTTCGGCGTCCGTGTCACCCTCGGGATAACCGAACACGCCGTTGTCATTGCGGACAACGAGCGGGATCACGTCGCCGGGATAATAGGTCATCGCAGGACCCGTCACGTGCAGATTCACCTCTGCACTGGGATTCGACGAATCGTACATGAAGAAATAATGCGGATATTCCGTGCCGTTATCCTTGTTGTAAACGGCATACTGCGAGATCACGTAATCGGTCTCGAGGTAATTCTTATAAGAGACGCTTCCGTCGTACAGTGCCTCATATCCGCGACGGAGGAAGTTGAGGAAGCGGGACTGGACCAGAACCGCGCGTCCGTCCGAAGAATAGTTGACGGTCAGAGATTCCACGTTCTCTACGGTATTCCGTCCGTAATCGCTGAACGAGGTCAGCGTGTTGGAAGCGGAATCCCAAAGGAGCGTCGGAGGCGGGTTGTGGGAGTAGACAGAAGTTTCGTTAAAGGTAACAGACTGCGAAGCGCTGCCGGCGCTGACCGACAGAGTGCCCACCTTCAGATTCCCGTGCTTCTTGCTGAAATTCGGGATATAACGCGGGTAGTCGATAAAGGAATAGGTCAGAGAATGTCTGATCACGGAATCAGGAACGTCGTAAACCTGATCCTGCTTGAGCGCGTAAGCCCAAAGATCATCATTGAAATTCATGGAGGTGCGATACGCGTCGAGCGTGTACTCCGTTCCGTCGACGTGATCGAGGAAAAGGCGGCCGACGTCGCCCATATCCATATTGGCTTTGTTCAGGATATCGGTCGATCTGTTGCCATTCAACACATAATCCGAGATAAATTCAACGTTGTCGTACAGATCGATATAATACGCGTCGTAGGTGTTTCCCTCATAATCCTTGCGCTGAACGGTTTTCAGATAAGGAGAGTTTTCCAGCGTAATATTACGGGACCAGGAAGAAATACGGTATCCGAGGTCCGCCGTATCAATAATATCCGGGTTTGCATCATAGTCCAGTTGGTACGTATCTTCCGTGCCTTCCACGGGAGTAACCCACAGACGGGTGTTATAATTCGTGGCAGCGGGAGCGACCTTTTCACCGATCACTTCAAAGGTGAAGTACAGGTCCTCAGGGAGGAAATACGCATCACTGTTTTCTTTGTCATCGGAAGCACGAAGAATAAAATCCAGATAGACGCTGTTGATTACGTTTTCGCGGTATTCTTCCATATCTATGACGCAGACTTCCAGACCGTCTCCAAGCATCGCAGCCACGTCCTCGTCGGTAATAACACGCGAACTGACCTCTTCAAAGGAGAGTTTATTGCTGGTAAGTCTGGGCGAACTATTATACGTCGCATAATAGAACGAAGCCGTTGCGGTCCCGACGTCGATCGTCTCGATCGCTTCCTCGGAAGCCGAGTGCAGGATGATCTTCACCTGTTCGGGCACATATCCGCTCGAAACAAGTGCCTGATCCAGATGCACGAAGAAGGAAAGAGAGGTCATTTCTCCGTATTCTCCGCTGTACAGGCTAGTCGTATCGCCATCCTTAATGTACAGCGTTGCTTCCCGACCGTCCGCCGCATAGAATGTCGCGTCTTTCGGAAATGTCGGGAACCACAGTCGGTTCGCCTGCGTCGGCGTGCTTCTCGAAGCCACCATGTCTTCCAGAGTAGTATATGAAGAAGTAGAACCAAAAGTTACGTCCTGATTGTTATACTTATACTTTGCGGAAGGGGTAAATCGAGTATTGGTCGCCACGTAGCTCGACGTTTCATCATCCCATACCCTATAATACAGGTTCGGATTGACCGGTGCGGAGCTGGTAAAAGCGCCGGTGTTTTTCCCGATCTCCAGCGTACCGTAATGGTCGACGTGGGTGACCTTGTGCCAACCGTCTTCGTCACCATCATCACCGTTTTCGCCGCCGGTCGCGAGCCATTTGATCAGGCTGTTCGCGATCTCGATGTGAGCTTCGTCGTTCAGCGCGATGCCCATATCCTTTGCGGCAGTCACGTAGGCGTTCATGTCGCTGATCGCAAACAAGCTGCGGATCTGACTCCAGGTGAAGACTTCCCCGTCCACCTCGACGGTCTCGTCTTCCTTGTCGGTCAGATGGCTGTTTGCCATCGCGCGCAGTTCGTCTGCGGTAACGTTCTTTCCGTTCACACGGAATGTGTTTTCCAGGATCGGCATGCCGTTCCTGTCGACCGCACCCATCAGATAGAGCGCAGTCAGGACATCTTCGGCGTTGTACCCGTCGCCGCAGACTTCCTGCATCAGGTCGATCGCTTCCTGCGTAAACGCAGGTGCCAAATCATCACGTTCGTTGTCCGAGCCCGCAAAAGCAAACGCCTGCACCGGGATCGAAGAAACGACCATGATCATCGAAAGAAACAGAGCCAGAAGGCTTCTCAGACTTCTTCCGACGGACCGGGGTTTCGTGTTGGTGTTCTTCGTGTTTTCCAAAGTTTCACCCTGACCTTTCTTTAGAATTGCTTTTGATCCTTTCATACCGTAAGTCCCGTTTCAGCAAAAAACGGCACTATACAATATTATAACGATACAGATTGATTATATATCATCTGTATCCATTTTTCAATACCTTTATGAAATAATTTACAATTCATCTTTCATTTTCATGCGGAACGATTGCACCAACCGATTACCTGAAAAGCGATATTTGCAATATACCCGCAGCCGCGGATTCAGGTACAGTACAAAGATTCCAACAAACGAAAAACCCGGTCTTATCGGACCAGGCTTTCTTTTGTGATTATACTACGAAATAGCACAAATGGTTTTTGCCGTAAAAATCGGGCTTTACGGGGATGTTTCCGTAATATCCGTTTTTTCTGCTTATCACAACCAAATAGCACAATTCGTGCTTTTAAGTCATACGAAATAGCACAATCATTCTTTTCAATTACAGCTTTTGATTTGTGCCTTTTTTACGTTCATATTTGTCAGTATATTTAGCAATGATCAACAATACAG